>JACQDU010000364.1 GCA_016200955.1 bacterium | reverse complement strand
GCTATTTTTTTCACCATTTGCGGGGGGATGCCCCCCCGAATTCCCCCTAGACCCCGACTATTGCTGAGAGCGTGCGAAGCGGTCTCTCCGATCCGGTGCACAGGGAGCCTCCGTACCTTTTTGGGTCGGCCTCGCATCGATGGAACGGTGATTTTTCTCGAACCACCGAAGAGCTGATCGGGCTCGTCGGTGCGCTCGGTGGTTCCAGTCCCTTTTCCCATTCTCCCCGGAGGCCACCGCCTCCGTGCCTCCGTGTCTCGGTGGTGCTCATCTCGCACCGACCGCCGGAATCGTGTCACTTCCGGGGCTGCTTCGCGGCCTTCACGGCGATCCCGAGCTTGTGGTTGAGGGCGTTCGTGTAGTCCTCTCGCGTGATGACGCCCTTCGAGATGAGAAGCTCGATGAGCACGTCGATCTTCACGGTATCCTGGTCGGGCATTCGTTCCTCCGCGGGCGCATTCTAAGCACGGGATGCGCGCTCGAGATCACGTGGTTTAATACCGTCACGGCACGGTGAGGGCGCTTCCAGGAATCGCATGAACAAGACCGGCATCCTCGCGGTGGTCGCCTTCACCGTCGCTTTCCTGATCATCGAGATCGTCTGGCTCGCTCCTTTGTCCAAGAAGCGAGCGGAGTGGGAGAAGGCCAACCGGACGAGACAACTCTGGCTCCGGGAGAAGACGGCCTACGAGGCCGAGCTGGCGCAGAAGAACGGGGCGGGCGAAAAGGGCGACGGCACGGCTCCTCCCGCGAGCGCGAGCGAGACGAAGACGGACCCTGCCACGCCCGTCCCGCCCGCTCCGCCCGACACGACGCCCGAGGGGAGGAAGAAGTTCCTCGAGGCGCTCGCCTCCCAGAGAGCGGGCGAGGTCACGATCCTCGAGGGGCCGAGCTTCGGGGCCACGCTCTCCACGAAGGGCGGAGCGCTCGAGTCGCTCGCCTTCAAGGACATCAAGGAGTCCTCCTTCCGGCTCATCACGCACGAGGACAAGAAGGACCTCGACCCGGACGGCGACCTCGTCCTCTCGAAGGAGTGGAAGCCGTCGGAGGACCCCTCCGACTACCACCTCACGCTCACGGTCTCCGTCGAGAACCGCGGCAAGGAAGCGAAGCGGTTCGGCTACGAGATCTTCGGGCCCGCGGGCATGGTCGAGCCGACGACATGCCGCCCCCAGGGAATACAGGTCGAGCTCGACCTGAAGGACGGCCAGGGCGGGCACGCGACGACCAAGGGCGACACGCTCGCTCTCGTGAAGGGCGGGAAGGACAAGAAGCTCACGCTCCAGGCCTCGCCCCAGCTCAACACGCGGATCTCGTTCTTCGGCCTCACCGCGAAGTACTTCGCCGTCGTCGTCATCCCCGAGGACAAGCAGCATCCGCCCGAGTCCGTCTGGACGGAGACGATCCTCGACCTCGCGGGGAGGAAGGCCACGGCGGAGGAGATGAAGCACGCCGAGTCCTTCGTGGACTCGATCGCGCGCGAGGCGACCGCGGTCGCCAAGGTCCCGGAGTTCGAGGTCCCGCCGGGAGCGACGGTCTCCCAGGACTACGCCCTCTACGTCGGCCCGAAGTCGGACGCGACGTTCGCCGACAAGCCTCTCTATTCGAACGCCGGGCTCCGCGAGCTCGCGAAGTACGGGAGCAGCGTCCCCGGCGCCGACTTCCTCGCGGGCCTCCTCACGTGGGTCCTCCAGGCGCTCCACGCGCTCACGAAGAGCTGGGGAGCGTCGATCATCCTGCTCACGTTCATCGTCCGCGCCTGCCTGCACCCGCTCATGGTCAAGCAGGTCCGGAACACGCTCAAGATGCAGGCCCTCGGCCCCGAGACGGCGAAGCTCAAGGAGAAGTACTCCGACAAAGACGGGAAGATGAAGCCCGAGGACCAGCGCCGCTTCCAGGCCGAGCAATGGGAGCTCATGAAGAAGCACGGCGTGAACCCGCTCGGGTGCATGGGGCCCATGCTCCTCCAGTTCCCGATCTTCATCGGGCTCTGGGCCGCGCTCTCGTTCGCGTTCGACCTCAGGCAGTCGTCGTTCCTCTGGATCCGCGACCTCTCGGAGCCCGACGTCGTCGCGCGGCTCCCGTTCAACTTGCCGTTCCAGGGGACGAACGCTCTCTGCATCCTGCCGTTCGTCATGCTCGTCGTTTACATCGTCCAGATGAGGACCATGCCCAAGCCCGCCGATCCGCAAGCGGCGGAGCAGCAGAAGATCATGAACTGGATGATGCCCGTCTTCGGCTACATGTTCTACATGTTCCCGAGCGGACTCCTCCTCTATTACATCACGTCGGCGACGCTCGGCATGATCGAGCAGCGATGGATCAAGAGCCGGCTCGGGCCTCCCAAGGGACCCGCGAAGGGCGACGAGGCGAGAGTCGTCCCCGTCAAGGTGTGAGTCAGGTCGGGGACACGATCCTCGCGCTCGCGTCGCCGCCGGGGCGCGGGGCTCGCGGCGTCGTGCGCCTCTCGGGCCCGCGCTCGCTCGAGATCGCGCGCTCGGTCTTCTCGGCTCGACGTGAAGATGATGCAAGTGAGACGAGGAGAGCCCGCGTGCTCGGGGGCTCGCTCGCGCTGCCTTCGTGGCCCGAGGTCCCGGCGCGGCTCTGGCTCTTTCGGAAGGGGAGGAGCTACACGGGAGAAGACTCGTGCGAGCTCCACGTGAGCGGATCGCCTCCGCTCCTCGCGGCCCTCGTGAGCGCGCTCGCGCGAGCGGGAGCGCGGCCGGCGGCGCCGGGGGAGTTCACGCGCCGCGCCTTCCTGAACGGGAGGCTCGACCTCGCGCAGGCCGAGGCCGTGCTCGCGCTCACCCGGGCGGAGGCCGACGGAGAGGCTCGAGCGGCCGCGCGCGCTCTCCTCGGCGGGCTCAGGGCCGCGATCGACCGCTCGAAGGAGGCCGTGCTCGGGGTCCTCGCTCACGTCGAGGCGACGATCGACTTCCCCGAGGACGACCTCCCGGGCCTCGACCCCGCGTCCGCTCTCGCGGAGCGGTGCGAGAAGACGGCGGAGGAGATCGCCGCGCTCGACCGGCGCTCGCTCGCACCGGGCGTCGTCCGGGGCGAGGCCACGGTGGTCCTCTCGGGGAAGACGAACGCGGGGAAGTCCACTCTCCTGAACGCTCTCGCGGGGAGAGAAGCGGCGATCGTCTCTCCTCTCGCCGGCACGACGCGCGACGCGGTCTCGGTCGAGATCGACCTCGACGGGAGGAGGGTCCGGCTCGTGGACACGGCGGGCGAGAAGGAAGCGAGCGGCGAGATCGAGCGCGAGGCGCTCGCGCGCGCGAGGGACGCCACGAGAACGGCCGATCTCGTCTTGCATCTCGTCGACTCGACGACTCTCGCGAGCACCGGGAGCCCCTCTTCGGGGAGCGAGGCTCCCTCGCTCGTCGTCGTCTCGAAGCTGGACCTCCTCGGCGCGAGCGACCGGGCGAAGCTCGAGACAGCCGGTCTCTCGTGCATGGTGTCGGCGCTCACGGGAGAAGGCATGAAGGGCCTGCGCTCGAGGATCGGGGAAGCGATCGAGCGCGACCCGGGTCTCTCTCCCGACCTCATCCAGACCGAGCGGCAAGCGCGGCTCGCGAGCGGCGCGCGCGATGCGCTCGCGCGCGCGGCGGGGCTCCTCCGATCGAGAGAGCCGGCGCGGCTGGAGCTCGCCGCGGTCGACCTCCGCTCGGCGCTCCAGGCGCTCGGCGAGCTCACGGGAGCGGTCGCGACCGACGATCTCCTCGACCGGATCTTCGGCGAGTTCTGCGTGGGAAAGTGATGCGCGAGGAAAAAACGGCGCTCGTCATGCTTCTCGTCGTTTGACGTCAACTCATCCGATGATGTAAGACAAGCACGTTGCTCGGGGGATGCGCTCACGTCGCGCACGTTTCGCCGCACGCGAAAAAACGGCAAGGAAGGGAGAACGCCCGCATGGCAGCGAAGAAGAAGAAGGCAGGGAAGCGAAAGGGAGCCAAGAGGAAAAAGGCCGGAGCGAAGAAGAAGCGTCGCTAGGCTCTGCTCGAACACCTGAACCGCGGAGGCGCCGAGCGTCGCGAAGGTACGCAGAGAAACGACGTCCGGGTTCTCTGCGAAGCCTCTGCGGCCTCCGCGGCTCCGCGGTTCCTCGCTTCCTGTCGCCGTTGCGGGTTCTCGGGCGAGCGTAGAATGCTCGCCGGAGGAGCTCGTTGAACCGCTCCCCTTACGAGGTGATCGTCGTCGGTGCCGGCCACGCCGGCACGGAGGCCGCGCTCGCGGCGGCGCGCATGGGGAGGCGCACGCTCCTCCTCACCGGGAACCTCGACACGATCGGGAAGATGTCCTGCAACCCCTCGATCGGAGGGCAAGCGAAGGGCCAGATCGTCCGCGAGATCGATGCTCTCGGGGGCGAGATGGCGAGGAACGCGGACGCGACGGGCATCCACTTCAAGATGCTCAACACGCGGAAGGGCCCCGCGGTCCAGGCCCCTCGCTGCCAGTCGGACAAGGCTCGCTACGCCGCTCGATTGAAGCGAGTGTGCGAGGAGCAGGCGAACCTCTCGACGCTCCAGGAGATGGTGGACGACGTCTGGATCGAGGGCGCGCGCGTTCGCGGGGTCGTCACGAAGAACGGCCGCCGCTACGAGGCGCGCTCGGTCGTCCTCACGACGGGGACCTTCCTGTCCGGCCTGATCCACTGCGGGCTCACGAAGTCGGACGGAGGCCGCATGGGAGAGCCTCCGGCGGCCAAGCTCTCGGGAGCGCTCGCGGGGCACGGCTTCGAGGTCGGGCGGCTCAAGACGGGAACGCCTCCTCGCGTGAACGGGCGCACGATCGACTACGCGAAGATGCAGCCCCAGCCCGGCGACGAGCGGCCGGTGCCCTTCTCGTTCGAGACGAGGCTGCCGCTCCCTCTCGCTCAGGTCCCGTGCTGGATCACGCACACGAACGAGCGGACGCACGACGCGATCCGACGGAACATGCACCGCTCGCCGCTCTACTCGGGGATCATCGAAGGGATCGGCCCGCGCTACTGCCCGAGCCTCGAGGACAAGGTCGTCAAGTTCCCGGAGAAGACGAGCCACCAGATCTTCGTCGAGCCCGAGGGGCTCGACACGCTCGAGGTCTACCTGAACGGGATCTCGACCTCGATGCCGCCCGACGTCCAGGAAGACGTGATCCGCTCGATCGTCGGCCTCGAGCGCGCGGAGATCCTCCGCTACGGCTACGCGGTCGAGTACGACTTCTTCCCGCCGACGCAGCTCCGGCCGACTCTCGAGACCAAGACCGTCTCGGGCCTGTTCTTCGCGGGCCAGATCAACGGCACGACCGGCTACGAGGAGGCGGCGTGCCAGGGCCTCCTCGCGGGGATCAACGCGGCGCGGGCGGCCCGGGACGAGAGCGGGATCGTCCTCCCGCGAAGCTCGGCTTACACGGGAGTCTTGATCGACGACCTCGTGACGCTCGGGACGCGAGAGCCTTACCGCATGTTCTCCTCGCGGGCGGAGTATCGGCTACTCCTGCGCCACGACAACGCGGACCGGAGGCTCACGCCGCTCGGGCGCGAGATCGGGCTCGTGGACGATCGGCGGTTCTCGCTCTACGAGAGAAAACGAGACGAGATCGCGCGAGGGCGCGCTCTCCTCGGGAGGAAGCCGGAGCTCGCCCGCGTCTTGCGGCGTCCGGAGGCGACCCTCCCGGATATCGACGGCGATCTCCCGGAGCTCTCGTCGCTCTCCGCGGAAGCCCGGGAGCAGATCGAGCTCGACACGAAGTACGAGGGCTACATAGCCCGCCAGGAAGAGGACGTCGAGCGCTCGAAGAAGCTCGAGTCGGAGGAGCTGCCCGAGGACCTCGACTACCGCTCGATCCAGGAGCTGCGCTTCGAGGCGCGGGAGAAGCTCTCGAAGGTCCGCCCGCGCTCGATCGGGCAAGCGGGCCGGATCTCCGGCGTGAACCCCGCGGACCTCACGGTGCTGATCATCCACTTGAAGAAGCTCGCCCGCAGGGGAGAGAGCACCGCGAGCGTCGGTGCCGAGCCGTAGACTCCGGGCATGGAGCTCGTCCATCCGCGCCGGGTCGAGAGAGTCCGCGTCGGTCCCAGGCAAGAGATCGTCCTGGCGGATGCCTTCGAGTGGCTCGCCTCGCTCGAGGAGAATTCGCTGCACGCCGTCGTCACGGATCCGCCGTACGGGTGGAAGGAGTACGAGCCCGCGGAGCTCGCGAAGCGCCGGCAGGGCAGGGGAGGGATCTGGCGCATCCCTCCCGCGATCGGGGGGTGCGTCCGCGCTCCTCTCCCGCGCTTCACGGCCCTGAACCCGCGCGAGCGCGAGCGGCTCGCCTCGTTCTTCGCGCGGCTCGGGCCGCTCCTCGTGCGAGCGCTGAGACCGGGAGGGCACGTCTTCCTCGCGTCGAACGCGACGCTCTCGCAGATCGCGTTTCCCGCGCTCGCCCGGAGCGGGCTCGAGTGGCGGTGCGAGGTCGTGCGCCTCGTGAGGACGCTCCGGGGCGGGAACCGGCCGAAGAACGCGCACGAGAGGTTCCCGTTCGTCTCGTCCACGCCGCGCGGGGGCTACGAGCCATGGGGTCTCTTCCGGAAACCGCTCGACGGGACGCTCGAGGCTAACCTCGACCGCTGGCAGACCGGCGGGCTCCGCCGCTCGGCGGACGGCTCTCCTTTCGTGGACGTGATCCCGAGCGAGAGGACGCCTCGCCGCGAGCGAACGATCGCTCCTCACCCGAGCCTCAAGCCGCAGTCGTTCCTCCGCCGGATCGTCCGCGCCGCGCTCCCTCTCGGGGAAGGAGTCGTCGCCGATCCCTTCATGGGCTCGGGCTCGACGATCGCCGCGGCGGTCGCTCTCGGGTACGAGGCCGTGGGAGTCGAGCGAGACGGGTCGTTCTTCGAGATGAGCCGCCGGGCGATCCACGTTCTCTCGCGGCTCTCGTAGAGGACATTTCTCCTGGAAGCCCCTGACTTTGGGGCAAGAATCGGCCCGCCACGTGCACCATCCCTCGTCGCGGATCTCGGGGAGACGCAGCGACGCGGGTTTGCGAGGACGGACGTCTGCTCCGCTTGACATCCCGCGGAAACGGCGTGGACATCGCAACGAGAGAGCCGGCGCGGGGTTGCTGCCGGTCTTGGCCTCGTCGAGCGTGCGGGCGGCGGTTAAACTCAGAGCGTCTCGGACGGGAGGGTGACCGTGAACGATATCCGGAGAGTCGTCGCGCGGGTCGCGGGGCGCCTCAACTGGATCCGGTTCGTCCACCAGATGACGAGGGTGGCGTTCTACACGGCCCTCCTCTGCATGCTCGTCATCGCTCTAGACAAGGTCGTGCACCTCGGAGTCCGCTCGCTCGCTTACCTCGCGGTCTACGTCCCCGTCGTCCTGCTCGTCGCGGCCGTGCTCACTTACAGGAAGAGGACGTCTGCCCTCGAGGCGGCGGTCGGCCTCGATCAGAGGCTCGACCTCAAGGAGCGCGTCTCGAGCGCTCTCGCGATCGGGGAGCCGAAGCGTCCCGCCGAGGCCGCGCTCGTCGAGGACGCCGCGGCGCGCATCCGGGGCGTCGAGCCGCGCCGCATCTTCCCGCTCCGCGCTCCGCGCGAGCTCCGGTGGCTGCCGCTCCCGCTCGCCCTCGCGGTCGCGCTCACGTTCGTTCCCTCCTGAAGAACCTCAAGGACAAGCTCCTCGGAGACAAGGGCGAGGTCACGCAGCTCCTGGACGACCTCTCGAAGCTCGCGGAGGACCTGCGGGTCAATCCCGACAAGAAGGACGCGCTCCGCAAGCTCGACCGCCTGGCCGAGCGCGCGCGCGACCTCGAGCAGCAGGTCGAGCCCTTCGACACGCAGCACCGCGACTCGCAGTCGGGCGACGCCACGAGCCAGCTCCGGGACGCTCTCGCGAAGGCCGACTTCGCCAAGGCCGCCTCCGAGCTCGAGCAGATCGCCAAGAAGACGAAGGACGGCGACCTCTCGCAGGAGCAGCACGAGAAGCTCGCGAACGACCTCAAGTCTCTCTCGAAGGACGTGAGCCGGAACGAGAAGCTCTCGAAGGCTCTCAACGACGCGGGGAAGGACCTGAGCTCCGGCGACAACATGAAGGCCGCCGAGGACCTCCAGGCCGCGGTCTCGGACCTGAAGGACCTCGAGAACGTGAAGGAGCAGCTCGACCTCGTCGAGGAGATGCTGAAGAGCGTCGAGGCCGCCAAGGACGAGCTCGCCCAGGATTCCCAGGGCAAGAAGTCCGGGGACGGGAAAGACGACGACATCGACTCGAAGAACCTCGAGAACGTGAAGCCCTTCGACCGCGCGAACCCCGAGCATCTCTGCGAGGAGTGCCGGAAGCACGGGTGCGACAAGCATCCCGACGAGGACTGCCAGGTTCCCGAGGAGGAGATCGAGAAGCCGCTCCCCCAGACCCCGCAGCAGCCCCAGCAGAATCCTCAGCAGCCCCAGCAGAACCCGCAGCAACCCCAGCAGAATCCTCAGCAGCCCCAGCAGAACCCGCAGCAACCTCAGCAGCAGAATCCGCAGCAGCCTCAGCAGCAGAACCCGCAGCAGCCCCAGAATCCGCAGCAGCCCCAGCAGCCTCCGCAGAAGTGCAAGACCTGCGGCGGCACCGGCGTCATCGAGAAGCCCTGCGAGGCCTGCAAGGGGACGGGCGCGGTCCTGAACAAGAACAACGACCTCGAGCTCTGTCCTTCCTGCAACGGGAACACGAAGACGACGGAGCCTTGCCCCGACTGCCAGCGTCCCCAGACGCCGCAGCCGCTCCAGCCCGGCCAGCCGAACCAGCAGCCCGGGAAGCCGAATCCGAACCAGCCGAACCAGCCCAACCAGCAGCAGCCG
>JACQDU010000363.1 GCA_016200955.1 bacterium | reverse complement strand
GGTCCCCTGGGAGCTCGACGCGATCTGCAGGAAGGCGCTCGAGAAGGACAGGAACGACCGTTACCAGTCGGCGCTCGAGCTCCAGCGCGACCTCCTGTGCTTCCTCGAGGGCCGCCCGATCCAGGCGCGGCCGGGCACGGCGTTCTATCGCTTCAGGAAGTGGATCTCGAGGAACAAGAAGAAGGCCGCGGCCTACACCGCGGGCGCTCTCGTCGCCTCGGGGCTCGTCGCGGCGACCGTCGCTTACGAGGTCCAGAGAGAGCGCGACCGTCGCCGCGCGATCGTCGAGAAGACGCGCAAGGGCTGGGAGGACTTCTCGCGGCGCGACTACGCTCCGGCCGAGCACGCCTTCGGCGGCGCGCGCATGCTCACGGGAGAGGACGACCGCTTCGCGCTGCCCGACGACCTCGTCGCGGCGATCCCGAGCGACGTCCTCGCCCAGCTCCCCGCCGGCCCGAGGACGCGCCTCACGGGAGAGCTCCTCGCTTCGTGGAGCACCTTCGTGAACCAGCGCGTCGAGGAGGTGAAGGCCCAGGAGAGCGCGACGCACCTGATCGACGCCGGCCGCGCCGCGCTCTCGGCGGGCAAGCTCGACGACGCGCAGCGAGCCTTCGTGCAAGCCCTCGGCTTCGACGGCCAGTCGAGGACGGCCCAGGAGGGCCTGGGAGAGGCCGAGCGGCTCATGGGCCTCGCGAAGGCGCGCGCCGACGCGAAGGCCCAGCTCGAGCGCGACCGCGCCGAGTCCGTGCGCCTGGCCGAGAAGGGCCGGACCGCCATCGATGCCCGGCACACCGAGGAGGCGAAGGCCGCCTTCCTGCAAGCGCTCGGCTTCGACGGCCACAACCAGGCCGCGATCGACGGCCTCGCCGAGGCGACCCGCCTCGAGCAGACCATGCAGAAGCAGAAGGAGCTCGCGGACCGCTTCAACGAGGGGAAGAAGGGCCTCGAGGAAGCCCGCCGCGCCCTCAAGAAGTGCCGCGACTTCGCCCGCCAGGGAGTCGAGAGGAAGAAGGTCCAGACCGCTTACTTCGAGGCGCTCCAGGCGTTCGACCGAGCGCTCCTCGTTGCCCCCGAGGGGAGCGCCGAGTCGGTGGAGCTGCGCTCCGAGAAGAGCGGGGCCGCGCGTGAGCTCGCCCGCATGGCGACGGAGGACCAGAACTTCGGGCTCGCCGAGTATCTCCTCCTGATCGCTGGAGCCCCGAGCGCGCACGAGGACCCCGCCGACAGCACGCCCACGGATCCGCTCCTCCTCGTGCGGGAGGCCCACGCCGTCCTGATCCAGCGCGCCTTCCGCGAGCCGATCGAGTTCGAGCCCTCCGAGAGCTGGTTCAAGGCTCCGCGCGACGACCTGCTCCTGCCTCTGGGCCAGCGCTTCCGCCTCATCGTCGAGATCTGCTCGAAGATCGAGGACGGCTCTCCTCCTCGCGTCTACGCGAGCGGCCTCAAGGTGAGCGTCGAGGACAAGGAGAAGAACATCACGACCGCCCCCGAGATGCTCGACTTCGATGGCGGCCCTTTCCCGAGGGTCGTCGTCGCCCAGACCTCGGGCCGCGTCATGCAGCCTTTCTGGAAGGCCCAGGGCCTCAAGGCCGACGCCAGGGACTCCGAGGTCGCGAAGCGCTTCTCGAAGGTCGTCAAGGATCACCTCGACCGGCTGCGGAAGTAGCTGCACGAGCCATCAGCGCCGGCTTGCAGCCTTCGACGAGATCGTCGCCTCTTGGAGAACGACGAACAGCCACGGAGATCACGGAAATCACCGAGAAGAGGTCGGTCTCCTCCCTTCTCTGGGTCCTCGGTGATCTCCGTGGCGGAGACTCGTCGGGCTGCGAGCTCCGGAATCGGCATAGGTAGGCCCTCGCGGGCTTTCCCTGCCACACCACCGTGCATGCGGGTCCGCACACGGCGGTTCGGCGTGGTTAGGCGCGGACGGGCGCCATTGTAGGAAGCCCGAGCGAGTTGAAGAAGGCGTTCGGAAGGGCCGTGTTCAGCGAGCCATGCTTCGACATGGGCCACGCACCGTGAGGTGACCCGGCGGCCCCGCGGGCCCCCATGTCCTTCACGCCGCGTTTGCGTAGCTCGGCGTAGCGTGTCCGCGGCTTCTTCCAGTGCTGCCAGATCAGGCAGCGGAGTCGCCGCCGGATCCAGCCGTCGAGGTCTCGGAGCACCGATGGTGTCTCGCAGAAGCCGAAGTACCCGATCCACCCTCGCAGGTAGACGGCGAGCGCCTTCGTCGTCTGCTCGACGTTGAGGTTCCGACGTCGGCCCGCTAGCTCCCGGACTCGCTCCTTGAATCGCTCGATCGCCTTCGGCGCAATACGTCGCTTCGGCGTTCGGTCGGTCGTGAAGCTGAAGCCCAAGAACTTTCGCGCCCATGGCCTCGCGACCGCGCCCTTCTCCTCGTTCACCTTGAGCTTGAGCTTCGAGATCAGGAAGCGCTTGAGCCCTTCCATCACTCGTCGGCCCGCGCGTTCGCTGCACACGTAGACGTTGCAATCGTCTGCGTAGCGGACGAAGCGCAAGCCGCGTCGCTCCAGCTCGCGGTCCAAGTCGTCGAGCACGACGTTCGACAGCAGGGGCGAGAGAGGCCCGCCTTGCGGCGTCCCCTCGTCGGTCGGGCCGACGAGCCCGTTCTCCATGACCCCGGCGTTGAAGAACGCCCGAATCACTCTGAGCACGCGCTTGTCGGCGACCTTCTTCGCCAGTCGTCCCATCAGGAGATCGTGGTTCACTCGATCGAAGAACTTCTCGAGGTCGAGGTCCACGACCCAACGATGCCCTTCGGCCAAATACGCCTGCGCCGCCGAGATCGCCTGGTGTTGCGAGCGGCCCGGTCGGAAGCCGTAGCTGTGCTCGGAGGGGAAGCCCTCGAAGCGGTCCGCTCCCAACCCCCAACCGGCGGAGAAGCTCGCGAGGAGCATCACAGTCCTTGCCCAGGAGCGAACGAGCCCACGCGCGGAAGGTTCGAGCGGATCGCCCGAGCCTTCTTTCAGGAGGCGAGAGCGAATGGGCTCTCCGGAGAGTCCATTGCGGACGCGCGAATCTCGATTCGAAACGGCCGCGTCCGGATCGGATTCTGCGGAAAATGGATCCTGAGCGGCGGGATCCTCAATGGATTCTCCGCGAAGCTCATTGAGGACTGCGCGATCCTCAGTGGATTCTCCGCGAAGCTCATTGCGGACTGCGCGATCCCAATGGGATTCTCCGGAGAGTCCATTGCGGATGGTCCGGATCCGGTCCTCGCGAAACCCCGTCGAAACCGCGCGGCCGTGCGCTAAACTCGAGGTCCGGAGAGCCAAGTGACGATGACCGGCGTGCCGATCCTCACCGTGAAGGACCTCGGGAAGCGTTACGGCGACCGCGAGATCCTGGGAGGGCTCACGTTCGGGCTCCTCCAGGGAGCTCACATCGGCCTGATCGGGAGGAACGGTCAGGGCAAGTCGACGATGCTCAAGCTCCTCGCGGGAGTCGAGAAGCCGTCGGACGGCGTGATCGTGCCCAGGCCCGGGCTCACGATCGGCTACGTCGGGCAGGAGCCCCAGCTCGACCCG
>JACQDU010000092.1 GCA_016200955.1 bacterium | reverse complement strand
CTCTCGCGTCCTGATCCGCGCGGAGACGCGGCTCCGCGCGCGCGAGGAGCGCCGCTTCGGCGCGGTGCGAGAGAGGGGGGCTCGCCTGACTGACCGCGGAGAGGTGGCGGCCGTCATGAGCCTCGTCGCCTCGGCGCAGGGGAGGAAGCTCGGCGGGGCCCGAGCCGATCTCGTCGCGCTCGTGTGCGACGCGCTCGCGTGGATCGGCATCCGCGAGCGCGCCTTCGCGGCGCTCGCCCGGTATCTCTACGCCGAGGACGACGAGCACCGCTCGGTCGCGCCCGCGCTCGCGCTCCTGCGATTCGGCGACGACGACGCCGTGAGGCTCGTCCGCGGATGCTCGCTCTACGAGATGGATTTGCCGGGATGGGTCCGCGTCGGCGACTTCCTCCGGGGCGCTCACATGAAGCTCACGAGCTCCCACGCAGGCACGCCGGGCGAGCTCCGCGACCGCGGCCGCCTCCGGCTCGAGCAGGGCGACGTCGAGGGCGCCCTCTTGGACCTCGCCGCGGCGCTCAAGGGCGACCCGTCGGATGTGAACGCGCTCATGGCGCGCGGCGAGGCGCTTGCGCTCGCGGGCAAGATCGAGGATTCCATCGCGGACTTCACGCGGCTCATCGCGCTCGCGCCGCGGAGCCCTCTCGCCTGGACCGGCCGAGGACGGTCGCGCTCCGCCAAAGGAGATCTGAAGGGCGCCATCTCGGATTACGACCAGGCTCTCGAGATCGAGGAGGAGCCAGGCGTTCGCGGAGGCGATCGCGGATTACTCCCGCGCGATCGCGGTGAGCCCCGACTACGCGGAGGCCTGGTACTCCCGTGGTTTCACGCGATTCGACGCGAAGCAGCTCGACGAGGCGATCGCGGACCTCTCTCATGCCGTCGAGCTCCAGCCGGGGCACGCGAACGCCTGGTTCTACCGTGCGTGGACCCAAGTCTTCAAAGGAAGCTTCGATGCCGCGATCGCCGACTCCACCCGGGCGCTCGAGCTCGACCCCA
Organism: bacterium; assembly: GCA_016200955.1. GTDB lineage: Bacteria > Planctomycetota > J058 > J058 > JACQDU01 > JACQDU01. Next base: position 16,533 of record JACQDU010000092.1, on the reverse strand, counting down.
AGATGGCGGGCGCCTATCGGGTCCGCAGCGCGGCCCGCCGCCGCAAGAAGGACTGGGAGGGCGCGATCTCCGACGCGACCCGCGGGCTCGAGCTCTCCCCGGAGGACGAGCTGCTCTGGCTGGAGCTGGGACGCGCCCAGGCGAGGAAGGGAGACAGCCCGGCGGCGATCTCCGCGTTCGACCGTTACATCGCCCTGAAGCCCGACGATCGCTGAAGGAGAAGCGCGACTACGGGCGCGCGATCGCGGACTTCACGCGGGCGCTCGAGATCGACCCGAAGGACTACGTTCCCTGGAACAACCGCGGCGACACTCGCCTCGCGGCGGGCGATCTCGACGGGGCGATCGCGGACGCCGACCGCGCTCTCGAGCTCGAGCAGCGAAACGGCGTCCTCTGGAGCACGCGCGGCGAGGCCCGCATGAGGAAGGGCGATCTCGTGGGAGCGCTCTCCGACCTCGACAGGACGACGGAGCTCGACCCGACGTACGCTCCTGGCTTCCGGCTCCGCGGCGAGGCCCACGAGAAGAAGGGCGACCTCGACGCGGCGATCCGCGACTACGCGCGCGCTCTCGAGCTCGCCCCGAGGGACGCGCTCTCGTGGCAGGCCCGCGGCCTCGCTCGCGCGAAGAAGGGTGAGAAAGGTCCCGCGATCCAGGACCTCGAGCGTTGCGTCGAGCTCGATCCGAAAGGCGTGGAAGCGCGCGAGGCCCGCGCGGCGCTCGAGAGGCTCAGGGGGAGCTGAGCCCGGGCTCCCCGCTCACGTGATAGGATGCCTGCTCGTGATCGGCGCTCGGCTCTACGTCGGAACGAAGAACAGGGACAAGCTCCGCGAGATCGAGGAGATCCTCTCGGTCACGCTGCGCTCGCCCGCCGCGCTCCCGCTCGAGCTCGCTTCTCTCCCGAAGGATGCCCCCGACGTGCCGGAGAGCGGAGCTTCCCTCGAGGAGAACGCGGAGAAGAAGGCGCTCGCGTACGCGCGAGCCGTCTCGGCGCCGGTGATCGCGGACGACACGGGCCTCTTCGTGGATGCCCTCTCGGGCGCGCCCGGGATCAGGGCCGGCCGCTACGCGGGAGAGAACGCGACCTACGAGGAGAACCGCGCGAAGCTCCTCTCGGCGCTCGAGGGCGTGCCCGAGGAGAAGCGCACGGCCCGCTTTCGCTGCGTCATCGCGCTCGCGCGCCCCGGGAAGCTCCTCGCGATCTTCGAGGGAGAGGTCGCGGGGCGGATCCTCGAGTGCGCGCGAGGGGCGGGCACGTTCGGATACGACCCGCTCTTCTTCTTGCCCGAGCTCGCGAAGACCCTCGCGGAGCTCTCGCCGGGGGAGAAGAACGAGGTGAGCCACCGCGCCCGCGCGCTCGCACACGCGGCGCCTTTCTTGCTCGACCTCTTGGGAGAGAATCAATCGCCAAGGCGCCAAGGCGCCAAGTAAAGAAAAGAAAGCTTGGCGCCTTGGCGCCTTGGCGTTTAAACAAGAACTCCTCACATGGACCTCGCCCACATCCGCAACTTCTGCATCATCGCTCACATCGACCACGGGAAGTCGACGCTCGCGGACCGCATCCTCGAGCTCACCGGGGCGATCACGAAGCGCGAGTCCCGCGATCAGCTCCTCGACGGCATGGACCTCGAGCGCGAGCGCGGGATCACGATCAAGGCCAAGGCCGTCGCGCTCCGCTACACGTCCCGAGGCGAGGAGTATCTCCTCAACCTCATCGACACGCCGGGGCACGTGGACTTCAACTACGAGGTCTCGCGCTCGCTCGCCGCGTGCGAGGGCGCCGTCCTCCTCGTGGACGCGTCCCAGGGAGTGCAGGCGCAGACGGTCGCGAACTGCTTCCTGGCGATCAACGGCGGGCTCGAGCTCCTCCCCGTGATCAACAAGGTCGACCTGCAGACGGCCCATCCCGACGAGGTCGTCGAGGAGATCGAGAACGTCCTGGGAGTCGACGCCTCGGACGCGCTCAGGATCTCGGGGAAGACGGGGCTCGGCGTGCCCGACCTCCTCGAGCGGATCGTCGAGCGCGTGAGGCCGCCCAAGGGGAACCCGGACCCGAAGGCGCCGCTCCGCGCTCTCGTGATCGACTCGATGTACGACGACTACAAGGGAGTCGTGGTCTACGTCCGCGTGATCGACGGCCAGATCAAGGCGCGCGAGCACATCCAGCTCATGTCGTCGGGCAAGGTCTACGAGGTCCTCGAGGTCGGGATCTTCGCGCCCAAGGACAAGGCCACCGAGTCGCTCTCGGCGGGCGAGGTGGGATACTTCTGGGGCGCGATCAAGACGCTCGACGAGGTCGGGATCGGCGAGACGATCACCCACGACAAGGCATCGGGCGCCGTCGCGACCGATCCTCTCCCGGGATACGCGCCGCCGATCCCCATGGTCTACGCGGGGATCTTCCCGACCTTCAACGCCGACCTCCCCGCTCTCAGGAAGGCGCTCGAGAAGCTCCACCTGAACGACGCGAGCTTCATCTTCGAGCCCGAGAAGTCCGAGGCGCTCGGCTTCGGCTTCCGCTGCGGCTTCCTGGGCCTCCTCCACATGGAGATCGTCCAGGAACGTCTCGAGCGCGAGTCGAACGTGCAGATCGTTCAGACCGCCCCGAGCGTCCCATACGAGGTGCTCAAGAAGGACAAGACGACGATCACGATCCACACTCCCGCGCAGCTCCCCGACCCGAACCACATCGAGGAGATCCGCGAGCCGATCGTCCGCGCGTCGATCATCTGCCCGACGGAGTTCATAGGCGCGATCATGAAGCTCAACGAGGAGAAGCGCGGAAAGTACCTGAAGCAGGACCACATCGGCCAGAACCGAGTCCTCCTCTCCTACGACATACCGCTCGCCGAGATCATCTTCGATTACTTCGACATCCTGAAAGGGACGACCAAGGGCTACGGCACGCTCGACTACGAGCTCAAGGGCTACCAGGCCGCTCACCTCGTGAAATTGCAGGTCCTCGTCAACGGGACTCCCGTGGACGCTCTCTCGACGATCTGCAACCGCGACGAGGCCGAGCACCGCGGGCGCGATCTCTGCCGCCGTCTCAAGAAGGAGATCCCGAAGCACCTCTTCGAGGTCCCGATCCAGGCCGCGATCGGCGGCAGGATCGTCGCGCGCGAGACCGTGAGCGCGATCCGCAAGGACGTGACCGCGAAGTGCTACGGCGGCGACATCACGCGCAAGCGGAAGCTCCTCGAGAAGCAGAAGGAAGGCAAGAAGCGCATGAAGCACGTCGGGAACGTCGAGATCCCGCAGGAAGCCTTCCTCTCCGTCCTCGGGACCGCGGGTCAATCCGAAGCAGAGAAAGGCAAGAAGCGGAAGTCGTGACTCCGGAGGAGCTGGCCGCGACCTCGCAAGCGCCCGCTGCCTCGCCCGCTCCCGGCGGAGGCGCGGCGCCTCCGCCCTCGCTCGAGTCGGCGAAGGTCACGCTCGCGCTCGATCCCCTCGAAGCGGCGCGGGCGGTCGCGCCCGGGAAACCTTGCCCCGTCTGCGGAGGAGGCCCTCTCGCGTCGCTGAGCGCTCACGACCCCGAGCTCGGGAGGTCGATGGAGCTCATTCCCGGCGCCGCTTGCATCTGCACGGCTTGCGGCTTCAAGGCACGCGGTCTCCCCGGAACCGCGGCCAACGTGATCCGGACGCTGCTCTTCCTCGCTCTCGGAGCCGTGCTCGCGGCGATCGGCTTTGGCTTCGTCCGGGCGCAACGGGAGTCGCCGTGGACGCATGTCGGCGGGATCGCGCTTCACGTCTGCGCGCTGCTCTCGCCGATAGTCGCCTACGGCGAGTGGCGCAAGGCCCGCAAGAAGCTCGCCGCGAAGATCGGCGCGGCCCGCGCTCGCTTCGAGCGGGCGGCGGAGGAGCGCGAGATCCGGATCGACCCTCACGCGCTCCTCCGGGCGGCGGCCGTCGGGAAGGAGTGCCCGGTCTGCGGGAAGGCGCCGCTCGAAGGGCTCGAGCCGAGCTTCCTTTGGTCGAGGAGCAACCTCCGGTGTCCGAAGTGCCGGCTCGACGTGCCGGTCACGCTCACGCAGATCGGGTTCTCGCTCGGGCTCGCGGTCGCGGCGGCGCTCGTGATCGCGGGGGCCTACGCCCTCCTCGCGGCGCGCGACTCGATCGGGAACGAGTTCATGCTCAAGGGCATGCTCGGGATCGTCCTCGCGCTCGCCGGGATCTACACGGGCGTGATCCTCCAGGGAGCCGGCGACGAGCCGGCGCGGAAGGAGCTCGAGACGGCCAAGCGCCGCTTCGAGCGGCGGAAGCGCGGCCTCTCCTCTCGCGACGAGGACGAGCCGGGCGCGTGGTTCCAGGAGAACCTCGAGGCCGTCGTCGTCGCCGTGATCCTCGCTCTCGTGATCCGGCACTTCGTCATGGAAGCCTTCGTCATCCCGACGGGCTCCATGGCTCCGACTCTCCTCGGCGACCACTTCGAGGCGACGTGCAAGAACTGCCGCTACCACTTCGCGGTCGCGAAGTCCGAGGGCGACATGAACGCGAGCGGGGAGTCGATCCGCGCGCGCTGTCCTCTCTGCGGGGAGGAGACGGACAACACGTTCCACTCTCCCGACGTTCACGGCGGGAACAAGATCCTCGTGAACAAGTTCATCTACAAGCTCTCGGAGCCCGAGCGCTGGAACGTGATCGTCTTCAAGTACCCGAAGAACCCCTCTCGCAACTTCATCAAGCGCCTCGTCGGCTTGCCGGGAGAGTGGCTCCGGATCGACAAGCGCGGGGACGTCTGGACGAAGAAGAACGAGGCGGATCCGTGGGTCCTCGCGCGGAAACCGAAGGCCGTCCAGGAGGAGCTCTGGATGCCCGTCTACGACTCGCGCTTCCCCGACCTGCGGAAGGACCAGCCGGCGTGGGAGGAGGACAACACGCGCTGGAGCGTGAACCGCGGGCGAGCGGGCGAGGAGCTCGAGGCCAGGCCCGGCACGGGCGAGACGTGGATCCGCTTCCGGCGCGAGATCAAGGACAACTACGGCTACAACAAGTGGCAGGGAGAGGCTCACCCGACGGGCGACGTTCGCGTGCGAGCGAGCGTCCTCCCCCGGAAGGGCGCGAGGAGCATCAGGCTCTCTCTCGTCGAGAACAAGGAGCACGCGCTCGTCGCGAGCATCCCCGTCGCGGATGCCGCGGGCGCGCACGACATGCCTCTCCTCACGTTGAACGGCGTCCCCGTGAGCGGCGTGACGGTGCGCACGACGCGCCCGCTCCTCCAGCCCGACGTGCCGGCGGAGGTCTCGCTCGCTTACGCGGACGAGCGCGCGACGCTCACGGTGAACGGCGAGGACGTGCTCGAGTGGGACGACCCGAGGGCCCCGGCCTGGACGGACTCCTCCAGCGTGAGCCTCGGCTGCGACGCGGGAGGCGCCGTCTTCCGGGACGTGCGCGTCGACCGCGACGTCTTCTACGTCGAGGGCGGCCGCGCCGAGTTCGACCCTCGGCGCCTGCCCGAGGGCCTGAAGATCCCCGATCGCTGCTACTTCGCCATGGGAGACAACTCGCCCAACTCCCAGGACGGACGCGAGTGGGGTTTCGTGCACGAGCCTCACATGATCGGGAGAGCTTTCCTCGTCTTCTGGCCCCTCTGGCAAGTGAAGCTGATTCGCTAGGACTTATCCGGTAAGCTCTCTGGAATGCTTCGAGTCCGCGAGCTCAAGAAGACCTACCGAAGCCGCGAGGTCGTCTCGTCCGTCTCCTTCGACGTGGGCGAGGGAGAGATCGTGGGGCTCCTCGGCCGGAACGGCGCGGGGAAGACGACGACCTTCCGCATGACGGTCGGCATGATCCAGCCCGACGCCGGCCGCGTCGAGCTCCGCTCGCGCGAGGGCGAGTGGCGCGACGTGACGGCGCTCCCGATGTACCTGCGCGCGCGCGCGGGCATGGGCTACCTCGCGCAGGAGCACTCGATCTTCCGCGACCTCTCCGTCGAGGACAACCTGACGTGCATCCTCGAGACGCTCGACCTCTCGCGGAAGGACCGCCGCGCGCGCCGCGACGCTCTCCTCGAGGAGTACGGCCTCGGAAAGGTGAGAAAGTCCCGGGCCTACCGCCTCTCGGGAGGAGAGATGCGGCGCCTCGAGATCGCGCGATCTCTCATCAGCGAGCCGCGGCTCATGCTCCTCGACGAGCCCTTCGCGGGCGTCGACCCGATCGCCGTGGGCGACATCAAGAAGATCGTCTTCGGCTTGAAAGAACGCGGGATCTCCGTGTTCATCACCGACCACAACGCTCGCGAGATCCTGACGACGACGGACCGGATCTACCTCATGAACGAGGGCCAGGTCCTCGTGACCGGCACGCCGCGCGAGATCGTCGCCAGCGCCGACGCGCGCCGCGTCTACCTCGGCGAGGAATTCGACGTCCCCGAGCTCAAGGGAGAAGACGAGTCGAGAGAGCCCAGGGAGAAGGCGCCGCCCGAGACTCCGACCAGCGAGCCGCCAGGGGAAGCCGCGTGAGCGAACCCGCGCCGCCGGGCGAGCCCCCGCGCGAGCCCCCGCGCGAGCCTCCGGCAGAGCCTCCGCCGTCGCCGACGGCGAGCGACGGCGCCGCCCGGGCCGAGAGCGCGCCCGCGCCCTGGCCCGGCGTTCCCGCAAGCCCGGCTCCCGAGAGCTCGCCGCGAGAGGTCGCGCCGATGCTCGCGAGCGCGCCCGCTCCGGCTCCCGCTGCCGGCGAGGCGACGCCGGTGGAGCCGATCCCGGGAGGGAGCTCCGCCCGGTGGGTCGCGGCCCTGCGCGAGCAAGGGCGCCATCCGGAGCTCGCGGCTTTCCTCGGGTTCCTCGTGCCCGGCCTCGGGCACGTCTACCTCGGCCGGACGCTCAAGGGCGCGGTGGCGTTCGTCTTCCTCGTCGGTCTCTATGCGGCGGGGATCCTCGTCTCCCAGGGAGAGTGCGTCTCGCTCGACAAGCAGAACGGGCATCCTTACGCGTTCTTCGCGCAGGTCGGCGCGGGCCTGCCGACGGGGCTCGCTCTCCTTCACTCCCATTCCTACGAGGTGAAGCGCGCCCTCGGCATGGAAGCGGAGCGCCCGAGCGAGCCGAACGTCGAGAGCCCGGATTACGTCGGGCGGCTCCCGAAGCTCGACGAAGGCCTCCTCTACACGATGATCGCGGGCCTCTTGAACCTCCTCCTCATCCACGACGCTCTCATGGGCTCGCCGGGATCCGCGCTCCGGCGCGAGGAGGAGAAGCGCCGCGCTTCCGCGCGCTCGGGGACGCCTTCCGCCGCGACGGCCGCGGCGGGTCTCGCGCAGGGGGCAGCGTGATCGACCTCCTCTCGTTCGCGGCCGTCTGCGCGGCGACGGCGTTCGTCTGCACGGCGGTGAAGGAAGACGAGCCCTCGCGACTCGGGGGCTCGTCGCTCCGCGTCTTCGGCGTGCTCGCGGCCGGGATCGGGGCGTTCGCTCTCGTGATCCAGGTCTTCACGATGCTCGCCGGCTGATTTCTCGCGATAGACTTGCCGGGAGACGCCGTCCTTCGTCTTCGTGCCCGCGCCATGGGGGAGCAGCGGGCAGGAGGGGCTCGAGTGCATGGACGAGCTCGTCTACGGGCTCGACTTCGGAACCAGCAACACCTCTCTCGCGGTGAGCGACCGGAAAGGCCCTGCCCGCCTCGTCCCGATCGACCCGCACGCCGACCCGCCCACGGTCTTGCCGACGCAGCTCTTCTTCGGCCGCGACTCACGCGGAGCTCCGTGCGTCTCTCACGGAGCCATGGCGCGGAAGGACCTGATCCGCCAGGGAGTCAAGGGAGACGGACGCTTCCTGTTCGAGCTCAAGGCCGTCATGGGATTCCCGGTCCGCACGACGCGCCTCCTCGGGCGCCTGTTCGACCTCGAGGAGGTCGTCGCGAGCGTCGTCCGCTTCGTGAAGGAGAACGCCGACCGCGCCGTCGGCCAGAGAGTGCGCCGGGTCATGTGCGGCCTGCCCGTGCGCTTCAACGACGACCCCGAGATCGACGCGCGCGCCGAGGCGACGCTCGCGCGGGCGCTCGAGATCGCGGGCTTCGAGGAGCACGCCTTCTCGCTCGAGCCGGTCGCGGCCGACGCCGCCTCGGGGACCGGAGAGGCCGGCGTGAGCGTCGCGGTCGACATAGGCGGCGGGACGCTCGACGTGTCCGTCGTCCGTCGCCCGGGCGGGAGCACTCCTCCCGAGGTGCTCGGAGTGGCGGGGCGCGTCGAGGCCGGAAGGAACGTGGACAGGCGCCTCATCGACGAGCGGCTCCTCTTGCCCTTCGGGAGAGACCTCGAGTGGGGAGACGGGCACAGGATCCCTCCCTGGGTCCTGACGAAGGTCGGAGCCTGGTCCGAGTTCCACCTGCTCGCGGACGACGCCGATTTCCGGCGCGCTCTCGCCCGGACGGAGGTCGACTCGCGCCGGCACCCGACGGTGCTCGCGCTCTCGCGCTACTTCCTCGAGCGACAGGGCTACTCGTTCGTAAGAGAGGTCGAGGCGAGGAAGATCGACCTCTCCGAGCAAGAGGCCGTCCGCGTTCGCTTCGTGGGAGTCGACCTGCTCGTCCTCGAGGACGTGAGACGCGAGCACCTGGGGCCCGTCCTCGAGCCCCTCCTGCGAGCGCTCGATGCGTGCCTGGACGAGGCGCTCGCGCGCGCGGGGCTCCGCGACGCCGACGTCACGACCGTCGAGCGGATCGGCGGCTCGGCCCGGATCCCTGCGATCGGCGAGCGGCTCGCGGCTCGCTTCGGGCGAGAGAGGGTCCGCGGCGCGGGGAGCCTCACGGCCGTCGCCCTCGGCCTGGGAGAGCTGGCGAGACAGCGGTTCCTTGGCTGAGAGCGGACGCCGCGCGGGCGATGTCGGTCTCTCGTGGGATGATCCGTCTGCCTGCGATCAGGGAGCGTGGGCCGCGGTGGCGTTCTCGATCTCCTCGGTCGGGTGAAGTGGGCGGGCTGGGTCGTGCCAGCAGACCCGGGAGATATCCGCTCGGATGAGGGCCCTCGTAGTCCGGGTGTGGCAGAGAACACGGCGCCGCAGGTGGGAACCGATCGGGGATCATGTAAGAGATCGGTCACCCCGAACGCGGCACCCCCGCCTTGGCGGATGGGGCTCTACGCCCTGGAGCGGGAAGAGGAGGGATGGTCCGCCCCCCCAGCCCGCGGCGCTGGAACCGCTCCTCCCCTTGCGGGACCACTCGCTCCAAGTGAGAGAACGAAGACCGACTCGACCCCTCAAAGCTCGCGCGCGCGTTCCCGCTGGAGGTCCCTTCGGTCGTGACCATCCATCTCGACCCTGAGCTGCTCCCGGTACTGCGCGAACTCGATCTCGCTCATCTTGGCGAGGTCGAGGAGGAGCTTCCGGTCCGCGTCGGTCTTCGCGATCCTGGACGCGACCCTCTCGGCGATCTGGTCGAGCTCCCTCTCTCCGAGACCCGCGCCGCGCATCTTCGTCTCCTCGAGACGCACGCGCGCCATCTCGCGGATGAAGAAGACGAGGACGGCCGCGACCGAGCTCGCGACGACGGCGGCCACGCAGATGATCAAGACGAGAGCTTCGTTGCCCATGCGCCCTCAGGCGATCTCCGTCTTCGTCTGGACCGGGCTCGCCTTCACGGCCGGACGAGGCGCGCCGGCGGCCGCGTCGGCCTTGAGGTGCTCGCGGTAGACGACGAGCTCCTCCTCCGTCATGCGAGCGAGCTCGAGGAGGAGCTTCCGGTAATTGGGCTCGGGCTGCGAGGAGAGCTTCGCGGCGACGCGGTCCGCGATCCTGTCGATATCGGCCTCGCTCAGGCTCCCTGTGCCCTTCGCCAGGAGCTTGGATGCCTCGAGCTTCGTGTCGTAGACCTTGCTCACGACGCCCGCGATGATCCCGACGACGGCGACAACGCCGAAGTGGGCGAACATCCAGATCAGGATGTCCATGTCGGCCGCGAGAACCATTCAGGTCTGCTCCTTCTTGCCGCGCCGCTCCAGCTCGGCGACGAGCTTCTTCACGTCCTCGGCGCGGTCCTTCTTGCACACGAGCACCGCGTCGCGAGACTGGACGACGATCACGTCGTCGAGCCCGACCACGCAGACGAGCCTCCCGTCGCCCGCGACGACGCAGCGCGAGGCCTCGACGCCGACGAACGCCGCCGCGTCGACCGCGTTCCCGCGCTCGTCGTGCGGAAAGAGCTCCCCGGCGGAGGCCCACGATCCCACGTCGGACCACTCGAAGTCCACATCGAGGACCTCGATCGCACGCGCCTTCTCGAGGACGGCGTAATCGATCGAGATCTTCTCGAGCCCCGCCCACTCGCTCGCGAAGACGCGCGCGCGGTCTCCCGTCGGCCACGCCGCAGCGATCTTCTCGAGCGCGGCGCTCGTCCTCGGGAGGTTCCGGGAGAGCTCGTCTCTCATGGTCTTCGCGGAGAAGACGAACATGCCCGAGTTCCAGGCATGGCGCCCTCCCGCGAGGTAGCCCTCGGCCATCTTCCGGTCGGGCTTCTCGCAGAAAGCACGGACGCAGGAGACGCCCGGCGCGAGCGGGGCGCCTTTCTCGATGTAACCGTAAGCCGTGGACGGCGAGGTCGGCCGGATCCCGAAGGTCACGATCGGCCCCGCGGCCGCTCGCTCCGCCGCGAGGAGGAGCGCTCCCCGCAGCTTCTCCGCGGGAGAGATCACGTGATCGCTCGGCAGGACCGCGAGGACGGCGCGCTCTCCCGCCTCGCGCGAGACGAGGTGAGTCGCGAGCCCGATCGCCGCCGCCGTGTCGCGAGGCGCCGGCTCGAGGAGGACGTGCTCGTCCTGGATCTCGGGAACCTGCTCGCGCACGAGCGAACGGTGAGCCTCGCCCGTGACGACGAGGATCCTCTCCGCGCTCACCGCTCCCACGACCCGGTCGATCGTCGCCTGGAAGAGCGTCCGCGTGCCTCCGAGCCGGAGGAACTGCTTCGGGAGAGACGCCCGAGAGCGCGGCCAGAACCGCGTCCCGCTTCCTCCGGCGAGCACGACGGCGTAGAGCGAGGGCGAGGTCATTTCACGAGGAGCATACAGGGTGCGCGAGGCCCCGTCGACTTTGGCTCCTCCTCGCGATAGTCTCTCGCGCCATGAGCAAGACGAAGAAGGCCAAGAAGACGCTGTCGCCCGAGACGCTCCGTTCCTGGCGCTTCGCGCGAGCCGGCCTCGACGGCAAGCTCCGCGGGAAGAGCGCGGGAGAGACGCTCGCCGAGACGGGCTGGGTCCGTTCCGTCGGAGGAGCGAACCCTTACCTCGCTCTCCGCGCGCGCGCCGGGCTCTCTCGCGCGGCGGTCGACGCGGCCGTCGCGAGGCTCGAGATCCACGAGCTCCCGGCGGCGCGCGGGTGCACTTACATCGTTCCCTCCCGGGACTACGCCGCCGCGCTCCGGGGAGGCCAGGGCCACGGAGAGGCCGCGGACATGGCGAATGCCAGGAAGTTCTGCGGCGTGACCGAGAAGGAGGTCGACCGCCTCTCGACGCGCGTCCTCTCTGCGCTCGCGAAGGGCGAGCTCGACCCGCAAACGATCAAGGAAGCCGTGGGAGACGCCGTCCGCTCGCTCGGCGAGGAGGGAAAGAAGCGCGGCCTCACGACGACGCTCCCTCTCGCGCTCGGCTACCTCCAGTCGAGGGGAGAGATCCGCCGCGTTCCCGTCGAGGGACGCCTCGACCGGCAGCGTTACCGCTACGCTCTCTGGAAGCCGAACCCCCTCGCGGGGAGAGCGGTCGGCGACGCGGAAGCCGCTCTCGAGCTCGCCCGTCGCTTCTTCCGCTGGTCCGCTCCGGCGACCGTCGCGCAGCTCGCCTGGTGGGCCGGGCTCGGCGTGAAAGCCGCGAAGGCCGCGGCATCGGAGCTCGGCCTCGTCGCCCTCGAGGAGGGAGACGAGCGGCTCATCTCCCCCGAGGACCGCGACTCTCTCCTCTCCCACGAGCCCCGGAAGTCGCCCGAGCTGGCCTTCGTGGGCTGCCTCGACAACCTCTTCCACCCGCTCCGGGACTACGCGAGCTTCCTCGACGCGAAGGAGGCGCCGCGCGTCCTCGCGCTCGGGAAGAAGGCGGGCGGCTCCCTCATGGACCTCACCTACCACGCGATCCAGGAAGGCGGCCGCCTCGCGGGCTTCTGGGACTGGGACGGCCTGAAGGGAGAGCTCGTCCTCGCGACCTTCGGGAAAGCGCCCAGGGGCCTGGCCGCGGAAGCCAAGGCGCTCGAGACCTGGATCCGGGACGAGCTGGGCGACCTCCGCCAGTTCAGCCTCGACAGCCCCGAGAGCCGAGGAGAGAGGCTCGCGGCCCTGAGGAAGCTCGGGGCCTAGCCCCTCGGGCGATTGCGCGCTCCCCCGCCCCTCGGCAAGAATGAGAACGACGGGGCGCCGACCCGGAGGGGCCTTGGAGAACGCGCACTCGCCCGAGCGGCCTGTCCCCGACGCGCCTGCCGGGGTCGCCTCCGGCTCGCGCGAGATCCTCGGAGGCGCCTTCGGCAAGATCCTCGTCGAGCGCGGCCTCTGCTCGGAGGCCGACCTCGAGCGCTGCCTCGCGATCCAGGCGCAGCGCGCGAAGGGCGGCGACTTCGTGCGCCTGGGAGCCGTCCTCGTCGAGGAAGGTCTCCTCACGCCTCCCCAGGTCGCGGAGGTCCTGCAAGAGCAGGCGATCACCGTCCTCGTCTGCGAGGCGTGCGGCGCGCAGTACAACGTGCGCCGCTACGTCCCGATCAAGACCTACGAGTGCCGCCGCTGCCACGCGCGGCTGGTCCCTCTCCCGGGCAAGCTCGAGTCCGTCGCGGTCCAGGACGCCGTCGAGGACCCGCGCGGCACCGCTCGCCGCCCGGTCCGCGGGCCGCAGTTCGAGACCGACTCCGCGGCCGGCCTCGACGCGACGGCCACCGCGCGCATCCGCCAGAGACGGCGCCTCGGCCGCTACGAGATCCTGGGAGAGATCGCCCGCGGCGGCATGGGCGTGATCTACAAGGCGCGCCAGATCGACCTCGAGCGCGTCGTCGCCTTGAAGACCCTCAGGACCGACGAGAGCAGGAGAGGGGACGGGCCCGAGCGCTTCCGGCGCGAGGCACGCGCGCTCGCGGGCCTCAGGCACCCGAACGTCGTCGCCGTCCACGAGGTGGGCGAGATCGAGGGGATCCCTTACTTCACCATGGAGTTCATAGAAGGCCTGCCGCTCGACCGGAGGATCATGAAGAGCGCCCTCCCGCCGGAGCAGGCCGTCGACATCCTCGCGCCGATCGCCGAGGCGCTCCACTACTGCCACGGTGAAGGAGTCGTCCACCGCGACCTGAAGCCCGCGAACATCCTCATCGACTCGCACGGAGCCCCGTTCCTCGTGGACTTCGGGATCGCCATGAGGAAGGGAGAGCGCGGGCCCGACCTCGACGACAAGGACGAGCTCATAGGCTCGATCCCTTACATGGCGAAGGAGTACGTCGACGGCTCCGCCTACGACGAGAAGTGCGACCTCTACTCCCTCGGGGTCGTCCTCTACGAGGCGCTCGCGGGCCACGAGGTCTTCCCGTTCTTCGACCGCTCGACGACGCGCCTCCTCGAGAAGATCTCCGACGCGACCCCGGTCGAGATCCGCGACCGGCTACCCGCGCTCGACGCGGACCTCTCGGCCGTCGTCATGAAGGCGATCGCGCGCGATCGGGAGAAGCGCTACGCGACCGCGGGAGCGTTCGCCGCCGACCTCCGCGCGTGGCGGCGAGGGGAGCCCGTCCTCGCGAACCCTCGCTCGAAGGTCGCGCTCGCGGCGCGCGAGGTCGCGAGGCAGGCGCCCCCGGCGTTGGCTCTGGCGCTCGCGTTCACGACGGTCCTCTTCGCGGGCCTCTATGTCCGCCGGGAGCACGCACGAGCGATCGCGGAGCGCGAGCTCGACGTCATGAAAGCCGAGCTCGACGCCGCCTCGCTCGACCGCGACAGCGAGGTCTGCCGGACCCTCCTCGACGAGGCGCGCGTCCTCGCCGAGATCCGGGAGAGCACGCGCGCGATCGGCGTCCTCTCGAACGCGATCGAGCGCTTCGGCGGGAGAGGGACGAACCTCCCGCTCCTGGCCGACGCCTTCGAGCTCCGCGCGAGGCTCAGGAAGGGGCGCGGCGACCCGGGGTGGGAGCAGGACGTCTCCCTCGCCGCGGAGCTGCGGAAGAAGAAGTAGCCCGGCTCACTTCCCTCGAGGCGCGACGACCGACGCGAGGACGCCGTCGTCGTCCGACGCCCAGACGCAGACGACGGGCCCTTTCCCGTCGAGGCTGCTCGCGAGAGAAGGCGAACGGACCGTCTTCCCCGCCCCGAGAGTCTTCGGCTGGCCGGCCCCGGGCGCGAGCGCGACGATCTCGTTGTTCTCCGTCCCTCCCTTGCCCATGTCGACGGTCGAGAGGAGCCAGACGACGTGCGGGCCCGTCGGGCCCTGCGCGACCTGCGGGCGCACGCCGTGTCCGAGCGACTGCTCCTTCTTGCCGGGAGAGCAGAGGAAGACCTCGCCCTCGCGCAGCCAGGCCGTGTCGAACGAGCCGTCCGCGCCGCCCGCGACGGAGCCGCCGTCCGAGACGCTCCCCTTGTGCTGGAAGGTCCCCTTCCCGAGCTTGGCCGGCGGCGCGAACGTCTTCCCGCGGTCGTTCGACCCGACGATCCAGACGTCGCGCGTGCTCTCCTCGAGGAGGTTACGGAAGACGACGGCGAGCTGGCCCCTGGCGTTCCACGCGACCGCCGGCGCCGCGAAGTCGGAGACGCTCCCTCCCGGCGAGCGGTAGAGGGCCTTCTCCTCGCCCCACGTCGCCCCGCCGTCGCGCGAGACCGCGAGGTAGACCTCCTCGCCCGAGCCCGAGCGGTCGTCGAGCCAGACGCAGGCGACCTCGTCGTCGGGGCCGGCCGCGAGCCCGTAGAGCTCTCGCTTGAGCGAGCCCGCGTTCTCCCCGGTCACGCGCACGGGAGGCCGCCACGTCTTCCCGCCGTCCCGGGACGTGTAAGAGAGGAGAGTCCCGCTCTCGCCGCGGCCGCCGGTCCCTCGCTCGGCGCGCTCCGGGTCCTTCTTCACCGTCGCGACGACGACGGACGAGCAGGTCGCGGCGATCTGCGGGCCCTTCGAGGTCGGCGCGAGCTTCCCCTCGAACTTCGCGACGGTCACGGGAGCGCCGAACTTCTTCCCGTCGGGAGAGACCGCGACCTGGATCGCCGCGTCGGACGCTCCGAGGACAAAGACCGACTTCCCGTCGGGAGAGACGGCGACGTGGGCCGTCCTCGCCCCTCGCGGAAGCGCCGGCTTCGCGTTCCCTCCCGCGGCGGAGGCGATCCCCGCGAAGACGAGCGCCGAGACGAGCGCCGCGGCCTTCGCTCGAGGTCCTCTCATGGGCTCACCGGCTCTCATCTCTCATCATCAGATCACGACGGGCAAGACAGGCGCGTTCCCGCGCCCCGTCTCACCTGAACTCCTCCGAGACCCAGAGGACGCGGTTCGAGTCCCAGTACTCGCCGATCCCGACGAGGGTCGAGGCCTCGTCGAGGATCGTCGAGTAGTGGTTTCCTTCTCCGGGCGGCGGAGGGCCCTCGGCCATCATGCCGTCCTGGATCACGTCGAACATCTCGTCGATCTCGCCCGGCCCGGAGAAGCCCTGGTTCTCGCGCGTCGCTCCGCCCGTGTCTCCGGAGAAGAAATCCCGGTGAGCGCAGGAGGCCGGCTCGTGCGTGGCCGAGCACGCGGCGAAGTCGCGCGCGTGGCGCAGCGCGACCACGGAGAGCGAGGCATCGAGCGCGAGCGGCCGCCGCCCGTGCTCGGCTCGCGCCGAGTTCAGGAGAGAGAGCGCGTAAGAAACGTGCGCGTCGTCCACCGAGGACGACGACGGCGCGCTCGCGCCCAGGGGAGCGGTGAGGTCCGAGACGTTGTCCGGCAAGCGCCCGCACCCCGATGCGAACGCGCTCGGTGCGAGAGAGATCACGAGAAGAATCGACGCGGCACGCACGATCGGCTCCTTGCCCCGAGCCTCCTGCGTCCCACGCTCTCCCTAACCTGGCAGCGGTTCGCACGTTCGTGAAGGGCCCACGTCGCTCGAGAATCAGCTCCCCTCGCGCTTGAGCTCCTCGAGGAGGGTCTTCCAGGCGACCAGGACGGCGCGGTCGAAGGCGCGCCGGAGCTTGGCCTCGTCGAGCGGCGGCTTCGCCGCGGGAGCCGGCGCCGGCGGCTCCTTCGCCGTCTCGTCGGAAGGCGCCCGCGCCGAGAGCGGCTTGATGAGCCGCTGGGAGAGAGGTCGGCTCGAGATCGTGGACGCGATGGCGGGCGCAGGCGCCGGTGCAGGAGCGGGCGCAGGAGCGGGCGCGCGCGGGGGCTCGTCGACCTTGGCGAGGAGCTTCTCGAGAGCGCGCGCGCTCGCGGAGACCTTCTCCTCGCTCGACGACTCCGCGCGCCACGCGAGCTTCTCGGTCGCCTCGTCCTTCTCCGGGGCGTGCTCGGGAGGAGCGGGCGGGACGTCGTCCAGGAGCTCGCTCCCCGGGATCCTCGATTCGTCCCCCTGGGGAGCCGCCTGGACATCGGATGAGTCGAAGGCCCCGAGGAGCTCGCCTCCCGGGATCGCATCGGCGTCCCTCGCCTC
>JACQDU010000362.1 GCA_016200955.1 bacterium | reverse complement strand
GCTTGTCGAGCCGGAGGAACTCTCCGCCCGACGCCCGCGAGAGGGCCTCGAGGCCGTCCTTGTCCATGCGAGGCTCCTCGAGCTCGATCGAGGGGAACTTGACCTCGAAGAGCTTCGGGGCCACGTCGCCCTCGCTTCCCGTCGCGCCCGGGTCGATCGAGACCTTGTAGATCCCGATCTTGAGCGGGCGGTAGCGGCCCTCGTAGGTGCCGGCCTTTCCTTCCAGGAGCTTGAGCTCGAGCTTCTCGGTCTGGGCGTCGGGACGCTCGATCACGACCTCCTGCGTCTTCTCCGTCGCGGGGCCCGAGCGGCGGTCGTGGACGACGGCCTGGATCTGGACGTCTTCCCCGACGTTGTACTTCGACTTGTCGGTCGTCACCGTGAACCGCTTCGAGCGCTGGAAGCGGCCGTGCGCGAGGAAGCGGAGCACCTGGCCCCAGAAGCGATACATGAACTTGTCGCCGACTCCGGCCCGCCAGCGCCAGGTCTCGTCGACCGCGCTCCAGAAGACCGTGCCCGACTTGTAGTCCTGCCACGCGAAGATCGGGAAGTTCCCGTCCTGGTTCCGCTCGGTCGGGTGCTCCGCGAGGACGTGGGCGCGCGGCTTCACCTTGAGAGCGCGCGTGTACCAGAAGAAGCCGGGGAGAGCGGTCGTCCCCTCCCAGAGGGCCTTGTTCCTCTGCTCGTCCGGCTCGAGTCGGAGGAGAGGCGTGCGCATGCCTTCTCGCGTGAGGCGCGGGCGCCAGGACTCGGTGAGGTCGCGCTGGACCGTGCCCTCCTGCTCGTCCACCTGGATCGGGAGGAGCGGGCCGATCGGCGTCGAGGCGTAGCGCCGCGGCGAGTCCTGCTCGCCCGATATCATGAGGAAGCCGCCGCCCTCGTCCGCGACGAACTCCTTGATCGCCTCGAAGGTGCCTTCGGGGAAGAACGGCCTGCCGTCGGGCCCCTGGGCCTGCGGGCTCACGTCGCCGAAGACGATCACGTGGTACTTCTTGAGCTCCTCGGCAGTGGGGAACGCCCGGAGCGAGGGGACGCCTTTGGACGACTCCTGCGGGAAGGCGGCGTCCGCCGACAGGAGGAAGCACTGGAGCTCGACCTTCGCGTCGCGCTTCATGGCGTTCATGAAGTAGCGGTACTCCCATCGAGGGTAGCCCTCGATGTAGAGCACCTTGATCTTCTCGGCGATCACGCGGAGGTGGTGGAACGCCTTGTTGTTCTCGACCGTGATCTCCTGGTCGTCGGGAGGGATCCTGAGCTCGACGTCGAACTCGCCTTCCTTCTCGGGCTTCCAGGTGATCGTCTTCGTCGTCTCGGTCTTGTCTCCGCCGAGCTCGACCTTCTCGTGCTTGAGGACCTGGCCCTCGACGACGAGCTCCAAGTCCACGTCGCGCCGCGCCGGGTAGCCCTGCGCGCGCACGAGGCACTGGAAGGGGACGATGTCGTTCACGAGAGTCACCTCGGGCGCCTCGAGGTTCTCGATCGACAGGTCCTTGGGCGGGTTCGGGTCGCCGACTCCGACCGCCAAGATCGGGATGTTCTTCTTGTGGTAGCGCGCGGCGACGACCTCGGCGCTCAGGCTGCCCGCGTTCGAGCGGCCGTCCGTGAGGAGGACGAGCGCCGCGACCTTGTCCGAGCGCAGGTCGGTCAGGATCTTCTGCAAGGAGTCCGGCAGCGCCGTCGCGAGGCCGTCCGGCTCGATCGCGTTCACGAGCTGCTGCCCGCGCGCGAGCGAGGCCTCGGGCGTCGGCTTCTCGTCCTTCTTCTCGCCGTCGCCCTTCTCGTCCTTCTCGCGGGGGAGGGCGTCCTTGTCGATCTTGTCGATCTCGCAGAGCTTGAGACGGCCGGCGTCGAAGGTGTAGACCTTGACCTTGTTCTTCTCCGCGAAGCGCTCGAGCACGGTCGCGGTGCCGCCCTTGGGATCGAACGAGAGCGCCTTCTTGACGCGCGTCAGGCGATCCGTGGTCTTCAAGTCGGCGTAAGGAACGCCGATCTTCTGCGCGAGCTCGAGGAGATACGCCTGGTCTCCCTCGCGGTCCTTGAGCGACATGGAGCGCGACTTGTCGATCACGAGGACGACGTAGCCGTCCTTGACCTCGCGCGTCTCCTTGCGCTCGACGGGATGGAAGAGGATCGCGATCCCCACGAGGAGCGCGAGCGCGCGGAAGAATCCCAGCACGACCCGCCCGCCGCGCGTGCGGCCCTCGGTCCTGGGCTCGAGCAGGTAAGCCACGACGACGAACGCGATGACGCCGAGGATGATGAGAGGAGCGACGTAAGGCTGCTGCGCGCTCTCGAAGCGCCACTCGCTGTCTTCCTTCGCGAGCGTGAAGAGGAAGGGCAGGAAGCGTTGCATCAACGCACCTTTAGGGCGCTACGCGCGCCCCCCCATCGACGCGGGTGGGCCGCTCCGCGCTTCGCGCGTAGCCTCCCGCTGCTCGCTGCCGCTCGCATTACTGTCTCCTTCTTCCGAAGAGCGCCGCGAGCACCGACTCGAGCGCGAGGAGCCCCACGCAGAGCGCCATGACGTGCGGCCAGAGCTCGTTCCCCTGCGAGCCCTGGCCCGCTCCCTGGAACGTCTCCATGAGAGCCTCGGGGCTCGCGAGCTTCGCGTCGAGCCCCGGGAGCTGCTCGTGCCAGTCGGCAATGTCCAGCTTCGCGACGTCGCCCTCGGCGGGGTCGAGCCGGACCGCGAAGTAGTCCGGCGGCGCCGGCACCGAGTCGCCCGCTCCTCCCGTGAGCTTGACCTCGTAGATCCCGGGCTTCTCGCAGCCGCCGGTGTCGTCCTTCTTCGGGCCCTCGGGCTTCTCGGGGCGAGCCTCGGCGGACGGCGGGAATCCGACCCGGAACTGCTCGCGGCCCTCGACGCGCTCGGGGCTCGAGGTGGACTTGACGCCGTCCGGCTCGAGCACCTCGACGGTCGGAGCGTACTCGGCCGTCCCGATCACGCGCTCGTACCGCTCGCCGATCCCGAGGTTCCGCCGCGGGCGCGAGGTGCGCGCCAGCTCGAGCGCGAGCTCGCGCCAGAAGACGACGTAGAACGTGTCGTACATGACCGAGTTCGTCCACGCGGCGTCGACGCTGGTCATGAAAGCGACCGACTTCCCTCGCCCGAAGCGCTTCTCGACGAGAGCGGCGGCGCCCTCCTGGAGCTGCTGCGCCTCGTCCTTCTCGGAAGTCCCGGCGTCCTTGGGCCGCGGGACGAGCTTGAGCGGGACGCTCGCCACGCCCGCGGGCCCGCCGCGCTCGCTCGGGACGGTCAGGTCGTTCGCCTCGAAGTAACGCCAGATCGACGGGAGCTTCAGGTGAGGTTTCATCTCCTCGTCGGCGAAGGTCCGCAGGACGGGATGCTCGGGGTCGGCGAGCGCGAAGACCCACTCCGACGCGTTCGGGTCCCGGTCGCCCGAGCGCTCGGAGAGCGCGGCTCCGCGGATCTCGCCCAGGTGGCACGGGAAGAGGCCGGCGCCGCGGCGCCAGAGCTTCTCGTTGTAGTGCTCCCGATCCACGAGGCCGCCCATGGTGAAGACGACGGCGCCTCCCTCCTTCGCGTACGCCTCGAGCGCGGCCAGGTGGTCGTCGGGGAGAGAGACGACGTTCGCGAGGACCACGAGGTCGAACTCGCGCAGCGCTCCCACGGGGAGCGCGGGCTCCTGGATCACCGTGGGCTGGATCAGGTCCTTCCCCGCCGCGGCGTCGCCGAAGGGGTCGAGCGCCTTCTTCAGGAAGTCGGTCTCGCTCTCCCACTTCTCGGGCTTGGGCTCGCCGTCCACGAGGAGGACCTTGACCGCGTCGCGCACGTCCACGACGAGGGCTCGCTCGTTGTCGATCTGGAGCGCGTCGGACTTGAGCTTCGCGACGACCCTGTGAGGACCGCGGTCGTGGAAGACGTAGCGCAAGGGCTCGAGCTGCTTCGTCTCCTCGGGCGCGAGGTCGAGCGAGACGGCCTTCACGGGAGCGTCGGCCCCGTCCACGAAGTACTCGAGCGTGAGGCCGTTCAGCGCCTCGCCCCTCGATCCTCTCCCGGGAGAGAGCGTGCCCCAGTTCTTGACGGTGCACTCGAGGTAACAGGGGAGGTTGACTCCCACGATCGGCTCGCGCGTCTCGAGGGAGACGACGCCCGCGTTCTTGGGCTCGTCCGCGCCGCAGTCCACGATGCTGAACGTCGCGCCGAGCTTCCTGATATCCTCGGCGAGCCCGCGAAGGCCCGGGTCCCGGAGCGAGCCCGCGACGGACGCGACCTCGGGCCCTCCGGGCCGCCTCGGCTCGTCGGGCCTCGGGCGGGCGAGCGGATCGATCTGCGCGAGGAG
>JACQDU010000366.1 GCA_016200955.1 bacterium | reverse complement strand
GCCGCGAGCTCCTTGCCCGTGCCCGTCTCGCCCTGGACCAGCACCGTCGCATCGAGCGCCGCGAAGCGGAGGAGCCGCGCGTAGACGGCTCGCATCGCCTGGCTCTTCCCGATGAAACCGAACGAGGCGTCGCCGTCGGTCGCCGACGGCGCCGGCGTCGCACGCTGGCGCGCGGGCGGTCTCCTGTCCTTGGCGACGTTCGCGACCACCTCGAGGAGACGATCGATCGGGAACGGCTTCGCCAGGTAATCGGAGGCCCCGTGGCGGATCGCCTGCACCGTCTCGTCGATCGAGGCGAACCCCGTGATCGCCACGACCGCGGGTTGCGAGGCCACGGCGCGCGCCGCGTCGAGCACCGCGAAGCCGTCGAGCCCGGGCATGCGCATGTCGGTGATCACGAGGTCGTACCGCTGCTCGGAGCGGAGCTCGTCGATCGCCGCTCTCCCGTCGCCGACGGTCCTCACGCGGTGGCCCTCGGCCGAGAGGACCTCCTCGAGCATCGCCCGGAAGCGCGGCTCGTCGTCGCAGACGAGGATCGAGAGCTTCTCGACGGTTGCCGGCATGCTCCCCTGTTAGTCGAGTCGAGCGACGCGAGCAAGTCGGCCTCGCGGTCCTCTCGCGACCGGGACCCCGACCGCGGCGAGCCATCCGGAAACGAACGGGGCCGGAAAGCTCTCGCTCCCGGCCCCGGCCGCTTGTGGTTCTTGGCGGGCTATGTCTGGACCTGGCCCAGACGCTGGACGTTCTTGGCGCGCGGTCCCTTCTCGCCGGCGATCACCTCGAACTCGACCTTCTCCCCCTCCTCGAGCGTGCGGTAGCCGTCGCTCTTGATCTCGGAGTGGTGGACGAACACGTCCTGGCCGTTCTCTCCGGTGATGAAACCAAAGCCCTTAGAGTCGTTGAACCACTTGACCGTACCTTGCGGCATGAAACGTTCACTCCTGAGGACGACCCGCGGTGAGCGGGAAGTCTGGGACGATCCGAGAGCGCGCGCGACGCCCTTGATCCGACAACGTTCGCCGAGCCCGCGCCCACGTCGGGCGCTCGTTCTCCTCGAACGCCGGCTTGCGCAGAAAGCCGCACGCCGTGACGACGATGCTACACCTGACGATGCACGCGGCAAGCGAAAACAAACAAACACGCGCTGGTCCTCCCGCGCGTGCGCTCTCCCGATCGTGGGCAAGACGATTCCGTTCGCTCGCGGCGTGAGCGCCGGAAGAGAGCTCTGGCCGCCGTTCCCGTCGGTCACGACGAGACAGCGCGCGCATCAGCTCTCGGGCGGCTTCGCGGGAGGCTTCTCTTCTTGAGCCGCGGCCTCAACCGCGGCCGGGAGCGGCGCACTCTCGTGCCGCGTCTTCCCGAAGTGCGCGTGCAGCCACCGGCCGATCGGCCCCGGCACGAACAGGAAGTGATGCCGCGCGAGGTAGAGGACGACGACCACGTTGATGAGCAGGACGACTCCCTTGCCCACGCTCCGGTGGCGGATGAGCTCGAAGATCTCGATCGGGATGAGGGAGCTCGTGACGATGATCGTGAGCCACTCGGCCCAGACTCGCCTCATGAAGAGGCCATAGCCCTCGACGAGGAGGAGGATCGAGTAAGCGAGCGCTCCCGCGGAGATCTCGGCGAGCCGGACCGTCGTGACTCCCGTGAGCTTCGCGAGGAGGTCCTCGACGCGCTCGTTCGCCGGGTCGATCCTGAACCACTCGACGACGCGCTCTCCGAGGGAGTGGAGGTCCTTGTGGATGAGGGCGAGCGCTCCGGCGCCGACGGCGACGAGGAGCGTGGCCTTCACGAACTTCATGATGATGATGAGGCGCAGGCCGAAGTCCGGGCGCTCGACCTCCTTCACGATCCTCTTCGTGACGGCTCGCGGGAGCGCCTTCAATTCGTCGTGCGGGCTCATCGCGGCGGAGCCTGGACGGGAGGAGCGCCCGGCGGCGCTCCCGGGGCCGCGGGAGGCGGGAGCTTCTCGTAGATCGCCTTCGCGGCCGCCTTGAGAGAGTCGGCAGGGGCGCGAGCGAGCCGCCCGAACGCCGCGGCGTCGTCCTCGTTCTCCCTGGCCCTGGCGACCCGGGCGAGCTCCTTCTCGAGATCGACGGTCACGCTCACGGCGGCCCGGAGGCGCGCTTCGACGAGCGGGTCCGGGGAGGCGCCGTTCGCGCGGCGAGCCGCGAGGCCGACCGCGGTCGCGGCCTCGCCGAGGGCCTCGCCGTGGATGATCGCCGAGAGGAGGGCGCGCTTCTCGACCGCCGCGCGCCGGTCTCCCGTCGGGTGCGGGTCTCCCGCGTCTCGCGCTCGCCCGAGCTCCTGGAGCTCGCAGGCGGTCGAGACGAGAGCGCGGGCCTCGTAGTCCGAGACGAAGCGCGCTCGCTTCTCGTCGTCCCGGAGAGGCTCGACGATCGCGAGGAAGCTCTCGAGGCTCCGGTAGCGCAGGACGTCCTTCACGCTCTGGAGAAGGAGGGCGTCGTTCGGCTGCTTCGCGAAGAAGGCGTCGTCCTGCGCGGCCTTCGCGGTCGCCGCGAGGTCCTTCGTGCGCGCGAAGAAGGCTCCGGCTCCCAGGCTGTCGATCAAGGCGACGTCGACGTACACCGCCGGCGCGTTCGGGAGCGCGTTCCCCCGCTCGTCCGCTCTCCCCGCGAGGAAGGCCGGGCGGAAGAGGCCGCCGCCCGCTCCGCCCGGAGAGAGGCGGCGCGAGGAGTAGGTCGGGAAATCGTCGATCACCGTCTCGTCGAGGACGTAGAGCTCGAAGGAGACGTCTTGCCCGAAGACCTTCACCTCCCGCTGCTCCGGCTCGCGCGCGAGGCGCACGACGGCGAACGTCGCACCGTCGTCCGACAGCACGAAGCCGTAGCGCCTCGTGCGAGCGAGAGCGCCGAGGACGATCGCGTCGAGCCTGGCGCTCTTCTCCGCCGCGACGGCGCGAGCGTCGGTCGAGCCCGCGGCCTCGAGAGCCTGCACGAGCTTCTCCCGCGCATCCTTCTCCGCCTGCTCGGCCACGTCGAGGTCGCGCTTGTTGCGCCCTCGCACGGGGAGCGGGTCGCAGACGATCCTGAGCTCGTAGCGCGCGTAGACGAGGTCGCGGAAGCCCGAGAGGACCTCGGGCGTGATCCTCGCGTGCTCGTGCGGCGTCTTCTTCGGGCCCGACTCGCATGCCGCGAGGAGCGCCGACGAGAGCGCGACGAGGACCGGGAGGAGGCGTCTTCGGGGTCTCATGCGCCTTGAGGATCTCAGGCGAGCGCTCTTACGGGAAGGGGCGTTCGGCTCGGTCGGGCTCGGGCTCCGGCCCCTCCTCCATGCGCCGCTCGAGCTCGCGGTCGTCGATCTCGGAGAGGAGCTCGCGCGTCTTCTCCTCGACCTCCTCCGACTTCAGGCCGAAGCGCTTGAGGAGCGGTCCCGTGAGACCGTCCTCGTGTCGGTCGATCACGAGCTCGAGGTCCTCGCGCGAGAGGTCGCCGAGGGCCTCGCGCGCGCGGCGCTCGAGCTCCGCTTCCGTGATCCGGAACTTCCGGTGAGAAGGCTCGGGCGGACGCTCGTCGTGAGTCGGGAGAGAGGCCGTGCCGCGCGCGGGCTCATCGGGAGGAGGGGCGAGGCCGGCCTCCCAGACGCGGAGCGCTCGCCCGACCTCGCCCGAGGCGAGCTTGACCTCGATCCCGCGCTCGTCGTGCTCGTCCCGGGAGACGATCTCGGCGATCGTCCCCTCGACCGTGACGCCCGAGGCGGCGTCCGGGGCGCGCACGATCTTCACGCGCATCCCCGGAGCGAGGTGAGAGCGGCGGCGGACGTCTCGAATGGATCACGCTCCACGAGAGAAGACCATCCCGGCGAGGCAAGGGCCACCAGGAACGGCACCGCTCCGCGGCGAGAACGTTCGTGATGTGCACCGCGGCTCGCTCCGCTCGCCTGGCTTCTTGCATGATAGCGGAGCGGGCGTCCGGGCGCGCCGCCGCTATACTCGCGCGTGTCCATGGCCCAGGAGCGCGCGAGCGGAGCCTGCGCACAGTGCGGCGCGCCGCTCGACGCGGGAGCGTCCGCGCCGCACTGCTCCCGCTGCGTCGCGCGAGCGCGCCAACAGACCCAGCGCTCGGCTCCTCCCGCGAGCACGCCGGCCTCGCCCTTCCAGGGGTCGCCCGACCCCGGCCGGATCTCGCCCGGGCTCGGCCCCCCGAGCGTCGCGCTCCCCCAGGAGGCGAGGATCGGCCACTACCTCCTCGTGCGGGAGCTCGGACGGGGAGGGATGGGAGTCGTCTTCCGCGCCCGCGACACGGTGCTCATGAGGGACGTGGCGATCAAGGTGATCCACGACGCGAGGCTCGCGACGAAGGCGGCGCTCGGCCGCTTCCAGCGCGAGGCCATGGCGACGGCGAGGCTCCACCACCCGGGCGTCGTCTCGGTCTTCGAGACCGGCGAGCACGAGGGCCGCCCTTACATCGTCATGGAGCTCGTCACCGGAGAGAGCCTCGAGGCCCTCCTCGCGCGGGAGACGGTCGAGCCCATGCGGCTCGCCGCCCTCGTGCGCGAGGTCGCGCTCGCGCTCGAGCACGCGCACGAGAACGGGATCGTCCACCGGGACGTGAAGCCCGAGAACGTGATCGTGGACCAGGCGGGGCGAGCGCGCCTCATGGACTTCGGGCTCGCGCGCGAGATCGGCTCGGCCGACCGGCTCACGGCGACCGGGCAGTCTCTCGGGACGCCCGCTTACATGGCTCCCGAGCAGGCGGCGGGAGACCTCGCGGCGCAGGGACCTCGCACCGACGTCTACGGGCTCGGAGGGATCCTCTACCGTGGGCTCGCGGGGGAGCCGCCGTTTCAGGGAGAGACGGTGCGCGAGCTCCTCTTCCGGGTCATCCGCGAGGATGCCGTTCCCCCGAGCCGTGGAAACCCGCTCGTCCCGCGCGACCTCGAGACGATCGCGCTCCGCTGCCTCGCGAAGGACCCCGGGAGCCGCTATCCGACAGCGGCCGCGGTCGCCCTGGACCTCGCGCGCTTCGAGGAAGGCCAGGCGATCCTCGCCCGACCCGCCGGCTGGTTCGAGCGATCGCGCTCGTGGGCGCGGCGGAACCAGGGGCTCGCGTGGGCGCTCGCCGCGATCTTCGTCCTCGCGGTGGGATCGTCGGGCGCGGGAGTCGCGCTCACGCTCTCGACCGTGGCGAGCCTGAAAGAGCAGCGCGAGGCCTTGCTCCGCTCCCAGCGAGAGGCGGAGGAGAGAGCCCGCTCGAACCGCTCGCGCGCCCAGGCCCTCCTCGCCGACGCGGAGCGCTTCCACGAGAGCAAGGACTTCGAGGCGATGCGCGTCGCGACCTCGCGCGCGATCGAGCTGGCGCCGGAGATCCCGCGCGCCTGGTATCTCCGCGGCCTCGCGCGGGAGGAGCTCCGCGACCTGGACGGCGCCCTCGGCGACGCGAGCCGCGCGATCGACCTCGACGCGCGCTCGGCCAAGAGCTTCGAGCTCCGGGGCGAGCTTCACCGCGCGAAGGGCGAGTTGGAGCAGGCCGAGGCGGACTGGGCCCGCTGCCTCGAGCTCGACTCCCGGAGCACGGCCGCTCTCGTCGGGCGCGCCGCGGCGCGCTTCCGGCGAGGGGACTACCGGGGCGCGGGCGCGGACGCTTCTCGCGCGACCGAGCTCGACGGCCGCATGCCTCTCGCGTGGATCTGGCGCGGTCTCTCCCGGTGGAAGTCGGGAGAGGCCGAGGGCGCGATCGCCGACTTCGACCGAGCGATCGAGCTCGAGCCGACGAGCTCCATGGCCTTCACGAACCGCGGGGCGGTGCACCACGGGCGCGGCGAGGTCGACCTCGCCTTCGCCGACTTCACGCGAGCGATCGAGACCGATGCGAGGAACGTCGACGCTCTCCTGAACCGGGGCGTCATCTTGGACGCGAGAGGAGACCTCGACTCCGCGCTCGCCGACTACGAGCGCGCGGTCGCCCTCGCTCCCAGGAACGCCCAGGCCCTCTCGAAGCGAGGCGCCGTCCGGCAGAGGAAGGGAGACCACGAGGGCGCCGTCTCGGACTTCACGCTCTCGCTCGAGATCGAGCCCCGGAACGCGTTCGCGCTCTCGGGGCTCGGCGCCTCGCGGCTCGCGCAGCAGGACCCGAAGGCGGCGATCGAGCTCTTCGACCGGGCGCTCGCGATCGACCCCACGGTCGTCGTCACTTACTTCAACCGCGGCTCCGCGCACTACGTTCTCGGCGAGAACAAGGAGGCGATCGCCGACTACGAGAAGGTCATCGAGCTCGCGCCGCTGGACCCCATGGCCCAGACGGCGCGGGCTCAGTTGGAGAAGATCCGGGGACCTCGCTGAGAGAGTCGGGAAGGCCAAGCAAGAGAACACCCATCGCTCGACACGGGGCGGACACCTCCGTCATCGGGCGCCGGCGCTCGCCGGTTGCCAGTCCGTCGTGCGTCGGCGAGATTCACTCAAACGTCCAAGCGTCTCGCACGATCTCCGTGGCGAGGCGATTCGTGAGGAGCGTCCGAGGGGAGCGGAGTGAGCGAGCCCCGTCGCCATGCCGACGATTCGCGAGACGAGCTCGTGCGGCGCTACCAGCGACGGGTCTACGCCGTGATCCATCGGATGACGGGTCGGCACGCGGACGCGGACGACCTGTGCCAGGAGACGTTCCTCCAGGTCTTTCGCGGCGTGGGGCGGCTGCCGCCCGGCAGCAACCTCGATTCCTGGGTCTACCGGGTGGCCATGAACGTCTCGGTGGACCACCTTCGCCGGCAGGGGAGAGAGCGCGCGCTCAAGACGGAGCTCGAGCGTCAGGCCTCCCCTCCTTCCCCGACCACGGCGCCCGACACGGATGTGGAGGCCGCCGTCCGGCGCGCCCTCGACCAGATCCCGGCCGACCAGAAGGCCGTGCTCGTGCTGCGGTCGTTCGAGGGAATGAGCTACCAGGAGATCGCGTCGATTCAAGGAATACCGGTGGGGACGGCTCGTTGGCGATTCTTCGCGGCGCGGCGGGCGCTGGAGAAGCTCCTCGGCGCCTACCTCTGAGAGAACGAAGGTGCGGTCATGAACTGTGAACAGCTCTCGGCGCTGGTCCACGAGCTCTGCGACGGAGCTCTCGACGCGGGGAAACGCGTCGAGGCCGAGTCGCACCTCTCGACGTGCGCTCGTTGCCGCGAAGCCGTCGGGCGCGTGCGCAAGCTCGAGACCCTGCTCTCGAGGGCAGGCGGCGTCCCGCAGAGATCGGAGGAGGCCTGGGACGCGCAGCGTGCCCGGATCCTCGCGGCGGCGAGCGTCGGCGAGTCGAGGACGGTCCGTCTCTCGGCCGCGATCGTCATCGGGCTCGGTCTGCTTGCAACGGGCGTCCTCGTGGGCTCGAAGCTCTCGGCCCCGGCAACCGGCGAGCGCGTCGAGACGGGACGCACGCCCGACGGTGAGGCTGACCGCTCGTCCCGAGCTGCTCCGGCGGAGACGGCGCCTTTGGGCGCCCACGAGCCGTCGCCCGCGAAGCCGGCGGAGCCGGCGAAGAGGGCCGAGGCCGACAAGGAGCCGGCCATGCCAGCGCAACCCGCGCCCACGGCCGCGATCGGCCCGACCGAAGCCCCGCTCAAAGGAAGCGACCCGCCGTCCGCGGACCCCGTGGCCGTCAGGCTGGTAGGCGACCCGGATCATTTGCTCGTCGAGACGGACGAGGCCGTCGCGGCCGCGCTCGCCGACTCTCCGGCCGAGCGGGTGACGGCCCTGGGCGCGGCCGCCAGCGCGCGGCTCAAGGAGCTGTCCGCCGCGCTCGCCGAGGGGGACCAGGAGGGGAGCGAGGACCTGGCCGAGGCCTACGCCGTGCTTGTCAATGAAGGGATCGTGGCCGTCCTCGGGGACCGAGAGAACGACGACCCATCGGCGCTCGAGGCCTGGGGAATCGCGAACGCGAGGGCGAGCGCCGACGACTTCCTTCTCGCCCGCCTCGAAGCGTCGGCACAGGGAACGGTGAAGGAACGGATCCACGAGGCACGCCTCGCGTGCCGCAGGGTCACGGGACAGTAGGGAGACCGACCATGATCTCGAAGAATCTTCTCGGCGGCGTTTTCCTGACGCTCGTCCTCGCGGCTCCCGCGCGTGCAGAGGACGCGGCGCACGGCTCGACCGTCACGCCCGACGAGCGTGGCCACCTTCTCAAGCGGACCAAGGAGACGGTCAAGCTCGCGACGACCAAGGACGACGCGGCGAAGGTGGATCACCTCCTCGCCGCCGCGGACGAGCGGATCAAGGAGCTCGCGAAAATGGATGCGAAGGGCAAGACCTCGCACCATGACGCGCTCGCTCAGAGCCACTCCAAGACCACCAAGGGCGCGGCTGGCGTGATCGAGAACGGCGCCGCCAAGGGCAAGGACATGACCGGCTGCGTGGCGCGCTACGCCGCGGCGACGGCCAAGCACCTCGCGGTCCTGGAGAGGGTCCTCGCTCATTGTCCCCCGCAGGCGCGCAAGGGACTCCAGAACGCGATCGAGCACTCGGAGCACGGCCACGAGGAGGCGATGGCGGCGCACGAGCGAGGCCGGGGGCGCGGTCATGGAAACGGCAAGGGAAAGCCGGGCGCGGGCGGCCAGGGCGAGGCCGGAGCAGGCCCGCCGAAAGGCGGTCCGCACGGTCCTCCGGCCGGTCACGGCGAGGCGCACGGACCGCCTCCGGGCAAAGGCCATGGACCTTCGACGGGGGACGACGGGAAGGGCAAGGGTGACGGGCCCAAGGGAGGACCGCATGGTCCCCCTCCCGGCAAGGGCGGCGGCCCTCACGGTCCGGGCGGCGGCAAGGGAAACAACGACGACGACTCGAAGGAGGAGCCGAACGGGGGTGGCTCTTCTGGATCGCCGGGACACGGCCGGGGCAAGTAGCTGGTCCTGTCCCTGGAAGGTCGGCTCGCACGGCGAGTGCTCGCCCGCGGCGAAGGAGCTCGCGGAGACTCTCCTTCGGCGACTGCATCCGGATCCGGTTCCAGAAACCGGTTCCGGAGACCGGCTCCGGCACCGGATCCGGCAACCGGAACCGGGCAACCGGGGATCTCCTTCCTGGCGCCCTGGCGGTCGAGAGAATGTCGGTCGCGGCGCCGCTATACTCGCGCACGCGCCCGGGAGCGCCGCCGCAACTTCCATGCAGCGACTCTGCCGCCAATGCGGAGCCTCGCTCTCGCCCGCGGACGCGAGCGTCTGCGCGCGCTGCCTCGGCCGCGCGCGCCCGCGCGCGGAGACCGCGGAGGAGGACCTGGGGCCGCTCCTCCACTCGGCCCTCGCGCCGAGCGGCGACGTGCCCGGGAAGATCGGACGCTACGTCGTCCTGGGAGAGCTCGGACGGGGAGCCGCGGGAGTCGTCTACCGCGCGCGCGACCTCATGCTCCGGCGCGAGGTCGCGATCAAGACGATCGGCGACGCGACGATCGCGGGAGCCGAAGCTCTGGAGCGCTTCCACACCGAGGCGAGCGCGGCGGCGCGGCTCCGGCACCCGGGGATCGTCTCGGTCTACGAGACCGGCGAGCACGAGGGGCGCCCCTTCCTCGTCATGGAGCTCGTGGAAGGAGAGAGCCTCGAGTCGCTCCTCCGGAAAGGCGGGGTCGCGCCGCGGCGGCTCGCCGGTCTCGTGCGCGAGGTCGCTCTCGCGCTCGCTCACGCGCACGAGCACGGGATCATCCACCGGGACGTGAAGCCCGAGAACGTGCTCGTCGATCGCG
>JACQDU010000461.1 GCA_016200955.1 bacterium | reverse complement strand
GCGGACGACCGCGCGGGAGACGTGCGGCTCCTCGGGAAGAGCCTGGCGGTGCAGAAGCTCCGGAAGCTCCTCGATCGAGTCGCGCCCGGAAATCACACCGTGCTCATCGAGGGCGAGAGCGGGACGGGCAAGGAGCTCGTCGCGCGCTGGCTCCACGCGAGGAGCGAGCGGGCCCGGGGGCCCTTCGTCGCCGAGAACCTGGGCGCCCTCTCCGAGGGAGTCCTGGAAGCCGAGCTCTTCGGCCACGCCAAGGGCGCGTTCACGGGCGCCGACCGCGCGCGGCCCGGGCTCTTCCAGGTCGCCGATCGAGGGACCCTTTTCCTGGACGAGGTCGCCGAGATCGGGCCCGAGCTCCAGAAGAAGCTCCTGCGCGTCCTCCAGGAGCGCGAGGTCCGTCCCGTGGGCGGGACGAGCACCGTGCGCGTGGACATCCGCGTCCTCGCCGCGACGAACCGGAACCTCGACGAGATGGTCCGCGCGGGGACCTTCCGCGAGGACCTCTTCTACCGTCTCGGCGTGATCCGGGTCCGCGTCCCCACGCTCCGGGAGCGCAAGGAGGACGTGCCCCTCCTGTTCGAGCACTTCGTCGCGCGAGCCGCCTCCGAGCAACGGCGCCCGATCCCGGAGACGACGCGCGAGCTCGAGCGCCGGCTCCTCGCGCACGCGTGGCCGGGGAACGTGCGCGAGCTCGAGGCGTTAGCGACGCGCTTCCTCCTCGAAGGACCCGGTGCCGAGCTCGGAAGCGCTCGCGCGGCGCCCGCCGGAGGAGGAGAGGCCTTCCGTCTCGAGGTCGAGCTCGGCAAGGGCCCCGTGCTCCCTCTCCGCGAGGTGCGTCAACGGCTCGACAAGGCTTACCTGGCGCTCGTCCTCCAGCGATGCGACGGCAAGGTGAGCGTCGCTGCCAAGGCCCTCGAGATGGATCGCACCTACATCTCGGACCTCGTGAAGCGGTTCCAGCTCAGGGAGGGGTCGCCTCCGCCGGCGTGATCGCGCGCTGAAGGATCGTGCGCGGTCCCCCCGGGCTCTCGCGATGTCTGGGTCTCTCGCCTGTCGGCTCGAGCCGCGCGCAGCTGCCGTCTGGAGCCGCGCGGCCCGCGTCTCCCGCGAGATCGCCGAGGCGATGCCGGCACTTACTCCGCGAGCGGCTTTGGCCCGGACCTTGCGGGCACGTGGAGCACTGCTCCTCCGCACGGATCGCCGGGTCGTGCGCCGAGAGCATCGACATCGCGAGGGAGACCTCATGAGACCCAGAAGAACCGGGATCGCTCTCATGTCGACGGCGGTCGTGCTCGCGTTCGCGTGGCAGGCGAGCGCCGACGACGTCGGACGGAGCCTCGTCCCCGCCGGGGGAGCGAGCCCGACGTCGTTGAACGTCGTCGACGGGAACCTGCGCACGGAGGTCCCGCTCATCAAGTGGTACGCGCGAGGTGGGAGCGCCGTCTCGCTCAGCCTCTTCCACAACGCCAAGGGTGGGAGCGTCGATGCGCTGATGCCTAGGCCGCCCTCGTCGGCCATGGAGGCGACCGTCGGCGAAGGGGGTTCGTGCACTCCCGGGTGGCACAAGCTCGCGTGCGCCTTCGTGAACCACGAGAGCGGCGTCGAGTCGACCCTGAGCCCGCCCGTGAACGTCCTGTTCGAGTACAAGTGGACGCTCGTGGGAGAGTCCAGCGAGCTCCTGCCGTTCTACAAGGCGACGCTGACGGTCCCGGCGGTCCCGCTCGCGAGCAACCTGGACGTCGTCGTTTACATGACGCGCTCCGGGGGCAACCAGCTCTTTGGACCCGTCGCGAAGGTCGCTGCCGCCGCCAGGAGAGATCTCACGATCGAGGCGTTCGACGACGAGAAGCTCGTAAAGCCGTACAGGGACGCCCGCCTCCGGCTCCGGGACCGGGACCCGGTGGACTTCGGTCAGGGCTGGGGGCACAGCTTCGGAACGAAGGTCGTCTCCGCGTCCACGAACGACACTCGGATCCGGACCGGATCGGGAGACGAGACTCCGTGCGCCGCCGTGGCCGAGGGCCAGCCCGCCCAGCTGACCCTCAAGGAAGACGATACCTGGACGCTGGCGGGGCCCCACCGGACGCTCTCGACCTTCGATGCCGCGGGCCTGCTCACTTCGTGGGCGGACGGAGCGGGAAACGTCGTTACGGTCAAGCGTCGCGCGGACGGGTCCGTCGAGAGCGTGGTCGATCCGACGAATCGCTCGATCGAGCTCGTTTACGGCGAGAACGGACGCGTCGCGCGGATTCGAGACCCGCTCGGACGCTCCTGGCGGTTCTCGTACGACGACGACGGCAACCTCGTCCAGATCGATTACCCCGAGCTCGCGGGAAGGACGCACTCGCGGCGATTCACCTACGGACCCGGGCACACGATCGCGAGCGAGTCGTTCGCGGGGCGCGTCTGGCGCTTCGACTACGACGAGTCGCGGCGCCTCACCGCGTGGAGGAACCCGCTCGGAGCCGCGTGGACCGTCGGGTACGACCGGGACGCCGGAACGACGACGCTCAAGGCGCCGCTGGGCCAGCAGACCATCTACACGGTGTCGCAGAACAGGGTCGCGAGCGTCCAGGACGAGGCGGGCTACTCCGAGCAGTACTCCTACGACGACGACGGGAACGTGGTCTCCTTGCTCGACAGGAACGGCAATGCCTGGGAGGCGACGTTCGACAGGCGAGGAAACAGGCTCACGGCCACGAATCCCCTCGGAGCGACGAGGAGCTGGACGTACGACGCCGGAGACGACGTCCTGACGTCGACGGACGCGCTCGATCACACGATGGCGTACGCATACAACGCTCAAGGCAGGACGACGTCCTGGAAGGACGCTCTCGGACGGACAAGGACCGCCTCGTACGACGCCTACGGCCAGCGGACCTCCCTGACCGATGCGAGCGGACGCACGACGCGCTTCGAGTACGACGACGACGGCAACACGTCGTCGATCGTACGGCCCTCGGGAGCCAGGACCTCGTTCAAGCACGACCGCCTAGGAAGGATCGCGAGCTTCACCGACGCGGCCGGGGGCGAGGCGACGTTCGAGTACGACGCGTGGCAACGTCAGACCCGGGAGACGCGGGCCGACGGGAGCACGATGTCGTTCGCGTACGACCTCGACGGCCGCCTCGTGGGAAGGACGGACGGCCT
>JACQDU010000460.1 GCA_016200955.1 bacterium | reverse complement strand
GCTTCTCCGCACTGCGGGGGAAGCGCACCGACGCGGCGCGGGACCTGGCGCCCGTGCCGATCCGCGTCGCCCGCCTCGACGGCCGCCTGGAGGTGATCGACGGCTTCAAGCGCCTGGCCGAGTGGGCCGATCGCGCCGACGTCCCCGTCCTGGTCGAGGATGCGTCCTCGACGCTCGCCAAGGCCCTCCTGCTTGCCGCCAACGAGCCCCGCCGCACCGCAAGCGCCATGGACGAAGCCCGCGTCGTCGCCTCGCTCGTCGACGAGGACGCGTTGAGCGTGAAGCAGGTCGCCAAGCTCCTCGGACGGAAGGAGGGATGGGTCGAGACCCGCCTCACGCTCGCCCGCCACCTCGCCGATCGCGTGGCCACCGCCCTCGATGAGGGGAGGATCGGCGTGACGACCGCCCACGCCCTCTGCGCCTTCTCGCGCGACGACCAGGCGCGACTCTACGCCTCCATCGAGAGCCACGGACTCAAGACGCGCGAGGTCTCGGCCCTACTCGCCACGTACCGCGCCGCCGACGAGGGCGAGCAGAAGGCCCTCCTCCGCGACCCCCTGGGCGTCCTGCGCGCCCCCCAGAGCGCCTCCCCCCTCTCGGGCGAGCCCGCCGCGATGGTCGAGCGCATGGCCCGCGCCAGGGAGTCCCTTGCCGACTTCATGCAGCTCGCGATCCCGCGGGCCCCCGAGCCCGAGGCGCGCTTCCTCGACGCCGAGCGGCGCCGCGTCGCGTTCGCGGTCCTCTCGGCCGCCAAGACCCTTCGTTCCGTGTACCCCGATCTCATGGAGGTGATCGATGGACCCGAAACAGGAGGCCAGGATCCGGGACCTGTACCAGACCCTCCGCTCGAAGCGGGCGGTGGCGAAGAGGCTCCGCATCGACGTGAAGACGGTGAGAGCCGTCCTCGGCCAGACGCCGTGCCCGGAGGCGGCGCCGCCCCCCACGACCTCGAAGCTCGCGCCCTTCCTGCCGCTCGTGGCGGCGAAGGCGAAGGAGGGCCTCTCCGCGAGCCGCATCCTGAGGGAGATCCGCGCCCTCGGGTACACCGGCGGGCGGACGCTCGTCGTGGAGGCGGTCCGCCCCCTGCGCGGGCCCAGGACGCGCGGACGGAAGGCGTTCCGTCGCTTCGAGACGCCTCCCGGTGAGGAGGCGCAGGTGGACTGGTCCCCGGTGCGCGTCACGATCGCCGGGCGCGAGCAGGTCGTCCACTGCTTCGCGATGGTCCTCCACTGGTCGCGGGCCATCTTCACGCGGTTCTACCGCGACGAGCGCCTCCCCACGCTCCTCTCCGCGCATGTGGCGGCCTTCGAGTTCTTCGAGGGCATCGCGCGGAGGATCGTCTACGACAACATGGCGACGGTCGTCCTCGGCCGCATCGAGAAGCGGCCGCTCTGGAACGAGCGCTTCCTCGCCTTCTCGAAGCACTTCGCCTTCGAGCCGTTCGTCTGTCGCCCCCGCGACCCGAACCGCAAGGGGGGCGTGGAGTCTGCCATCGGCTACATCCAGCGCGACGTCGCCCTCGGCGAGGAGTTCGAGTCGCTCGACCACCTCAACCGCCACGCCGAGCACTGGCTCAGGACCGTGGCCAACGTCCGCGTCCACGGCACCACGAAGGAGGTCCCGCAGGAGCGCCTCAAGCGCGAGAAGCCGCTCCTGACGCCGCTCCCGACGCAGACGTTCCCGACCTGGGCGAGCGAGGTCCGGAAAGTGCAGAACGACTGCCTCATCTCGCTCGGAGGCAACCTCTACTCCGTCCCGCCGCTCCTCGTCGGGCGCGAGGTGCGTCTGCGCGTCTACCCCGAGCGTCTCGAGGTCGTCGACGGCCTCGGCACGCTCCTCGCGTCGCACCGCATCGCGGAGGGGAAGGGGAAGCGGGTCATCGACCCCGCGCACTACGAGGCGATCCGCCGGCCGTCGGGGGAGTCGAAGTCCGAGACGGAGCGGAGGTTCCTGACGATGTTCCCGAACGCCACCGCCTTCCTCGCCGGCGTGAAAAGGCGGATGAAGGGGCTGGCGATCGTGCACCTCCGGATCCTGGCGCGGCTCGCCGTCGCGTACGGCGTCGAGCGCGACGCGGAGGTCCTTGCGTTCGCGACGAGCCAGCGCAACTGGAGCGCCTCGTCGGTGACGAGGATCCTGGCGCACCGCTACGGCGAGGCCGTCGAGGGGCCCGAGCTGCCGCTCCTCGGCCCCGCCGCGGACGCGGCGCGGGCCGCCGGAGGGGTGGAAGAGAGGCGGCTGTCGGACCTGCTGAAAGGAGGTTCCGATGAGGAAGGCGCGTAGGCCGGACCAGGAGACGATCGAGAGCCTCCTCGGGTCGCTGTCGCTGACGACGGCGTCGCGCGAGGTCGCGAAGCTGCTGAAGGAGTCGGAGGGGACGAGCTACACGGAGTTCCTGCGGCGCGTGCTCGCGTGCGAGCGGGACGCGCGGCAGGAGCGGAGGCGGGACCGGATGCTCAAGCGGTCCCGCCTCGGAGGCGCTCGGGGTCTCGCGGAGCTCGACTTCTCGAAGCGGAAGGAGCTGAAACCCGCCCTCCTCGCGGAGCTGGGGGCCTGCCGCTTCGTCGAGGAGAAGAGGAACGTGGTCCTGGTGGGCCAGCCTGGGACCGGGAAGACGACGCTCGGCCAGTCGCTCGCGCTCGCCGCCGCGATGGAGGGGTTCTCCGTCCACGCGACGACCGGAGAGGAGATGCTCGACGACCTGCGCGCCGCGGAGAGCGACGGCTCGAAACGTCGCGTCTCGCGCAGGTACCTCAGCCCCGACCTCCTGCTCATCGACGAGGTGTGGCCGCAGGAGTCATGGCAGGGCCCGCTTCTCTTCCGCGTCGTCGCGGCGCGGCACCAGAAG
>JACQDU010000381.1 GCA_016200955.1 bacterium | reverse complement strand
TGCCCCCGACCTCTCCCGCCTCGTGCACGGAGACGACGTTCGGGTGGCGCACCCGCGCGGCGGCCTCCGCCTCCCGGTGGAAGCGGAGGATCGCCTCTTCGCCGATCTCGCCGCCCGAGAGGATCGTCTTGAGCGCCACGACGCGCCGGAGCCGATCGTTCCAGGCGCGGTAGACGACTCCCATGCCTCCCTTGCCGAGCTCCGCGAGGAGCACGAAGGGCCCGAATCGCTTCGCCGGATCGGAGCGCGCCTTCTCGACCTCGAGCAGGATGCCCGAGGAGAGGTCGCCCGCGGGGCTCCTCCCGCTCGCCTGGCGCACGGACGCGGCGGGGCTCCTCACGGCGTCGGGGGGAGAGATCACGGTCTCGGCGACCGCCGTGGGCGGCGTCCCGGCGTCATCTTTGGGAGCGGCGGCGGGCGCGCGAACCGGGGCGCGGCACGAGGGGCACGCGCCTGCCTTCCCCGCGCTCGCCGGAGCGAACGGGATCGCGGCGCCGCAGCTCGGGCAGTTGAAGACCACGGACTCCCCCACGAGGAGTCATGGCGCAGGCGGCGGCGATTTACCAGCTTCTAGAGCAGCAGCAGCAACACACCCGCGAGCGCGAACAAGGCGGGCGCCCCGAGCAGGAAGAAGCTCTTCGTCTGCTCCGTGCTGGGAGCGAGCTTCCTCAGGCGAGAGATCCTGCGAGCCTCGGACGAGCGACGCTTCTTCCCGGCAAGCTTCCTCTCGTGAGAGCTCTTGGAGCGAACGGGCGCCGGCGCGCTCGGAGCAGCGGGAGCGCTCTCGGGGATCTCGCCCCGCGCCGCGAGGAGGGCGTCCGCGAAGGCGAGCGCCGACTCGAAGCGGTCGTCCCGGTTCTTCGCGAGCGCCTTCATGACGATCCGGTCGATCGCGACGGGGCACTCGCGGCGCGTGCTGCGCACCGGAGCCGCCTCGCGCGAGCGAAGGTTCGTGAAGACCTTGACCGGGTTCCCGTTCCCGAACGGCGCGAAGCCCGTGAGCGCCTCGTAGAGGACGGCTCCCAGCGAGTAGACGTCGGTGCGAGCGTCGACCGTGGACGCCTCGCCCCGCGCCTGCTCGGGAGAGATGTAAGCGGGCGTCCCGAGCCAGATCCCCGTCTGCGTGATCGACGGGTCGATCCCGAGCGCGTCGCGCGCGAGGCCGAGGTCGATGATCGTCACGGCGCCCGAAGGGCCGACGAGGATGTTCTGCGGCTTCAGGTCGCGGTGAATGACGCCGCGCGAGTGAATGTGGTGAACCGCGCGAGCCGCCGCCTCGATGACCTTGGCGGCCTCGGAGACGTTCATGGGCCCGAGCCACATGCGGTCCGAGAGAGGCGCGCCGTCGACGAGCTCCATCGTGAAGTAAGGGAGCCCGTCGTCTTGCCCGACCTCGACCAGCTTCGCGACGCCCGGGTGATCCATGCGGGCCGCGAGCCGGGTCTCTCTCAGGAAGCGCTTCATCCGGTGCTCGTACGTCCCTCCCCGGCCTTCTCGCAGAGGAGCCTTGAGCGCGAGGTCGCGGGAGCCGTCCCGGTCCTTGACCCGGAAGACCGCTCCCATGCCGCCTTCGGCGAGGTTGTCGAGGATCCGGTAGCCGTCGAGCTCTCCGCCCACCTTGGGCTCGGAGAAGTCGCCCTCGGCGAGCGTGCTCGACCCGTCGAACTCTCGCTGCCGCCGGGGCTCCGGGCGAAGGCAGAGGGTCTCTCCGAGCCTCTCCTCTCGCGCTCCCAGGGACAGCGTGTCGATCACGGCGAGCCTCTCCGGTCGGTGAGGACTCGCACATGGATTGCCAGCTCCGGACGGCGTCGAGATGGCTCACTTAAAGTATTGAACGAAAGTCATTTGAGCCCGCCGCGCCCCGCATCGAGCCGTGCGGGCTCCGCTCCGCTTTTCCAGTTCCGGTGAAACGCAACGCGAGACGACCGGCTCCCGGGAGCTCGCTCGAAGCCCTTGGCGCGTGGGCCTCTGCGCGTGCCTCGTTCGTCCCGGAGCGTCTCATCCGCCCGCGCGGAGCGCCAGGATCGCCTCCTCGACGCCGGCCGCCGCGCAGAGGGCCTCGCGGAGCTCCCGTCGCCGGAGCTGCCGCGCGATCTCCGCGAGGTTCGAGACGTGGCGGTAGCGCTTCGGCTCGGGAGTGATGAGAAGGATGACGATCCTCGCCGGGAGACCGTCCGAGGCATCGAACGGCACTCCGTCGGGGAAGACGCCGATCGCCGCGACCTCCTCCTCGATCGCGTCGGTGATCCCGTGAGGGATCGCGACGCCCTGCTCGAGCCCCGTCGAAAGCCGGCGCTCGCGGTTCAGGATCGCGCCGAGCACGCTCTCGCGCGCGTCCTTCGGGACCTCCCGCTCCTCGATGAGGAAGTCGAGGAGAGCTTCGATCGCTCCCTCCTTCGCGCTCGCCCGGAGCCCGAGCCGGACGAGGCGGCCGTGCGTGAGCGTCAGGAGGTCCATTCCGCCGGCACCTGCCGTCCATTTAAGCATTCGAGAGAGACGATGCGCGCCCGGCGCGCGGCTCTCGGCGATTCTTCTCCTCGAGCTGCGCGATCTTCGCGCGAGCGCCCTCGAGGTCGCTCGGCGAGCGCGAGCGGTCGAAGCGCGCGCCGACGTCGGGCGCGAGGCCGTGGAGCAGCTTGAGCGCGACAAGGGCGCCGTCGACTCCGTGCGCGCGGTAGACGGTCCCCAGGCGGCCGCGACCGATCTCCGAGAGCGTCTGGTAGGAGCCGATCTTCACGCGAGCCCCGGCCTCACTCTACCCGGGCTCAGCGGGAGGTCGCGAAAGCTCGCCGGACGCGAGGCCGCAGCTTGTCCGCGTAGGGGTCGAGGATCGTGCCCATGGCCTTCTCGAGCGTCGTGAGCGAGACGCGGAAGTCGATGTGAGCCTGGATCTCGTTCCTCTTCGCCTGGTCGAGGTCCGTCTGGAGGTCGAGGACCTGCCTCGGCACCGCGGTCCCGAAGCGGACCTGCGACTTCATGGCCTCGAGCTGCTTCTCCGAGAGGATCCGCGCGGCCATGGACGCGTCGATCCGCGCGCGAGCGGTCCGGATGTCTCGCACGGCCTTCCTCACCTCGAGCACGACATCGCTCTCGAGGGCCTCGAGCGCGGCCTCGGCGCGCTGCTGCTCGATGCGCGCCTTCCTCGCCTGCGCGCGCTCCGATCGGAGGAAGAGAGGGAACTGGATCCTGAGGCCGCCTCCCGCGGTGTAGAAGTGGCCCTCTCCCGCGGCGCTCCAGGCGCCGCGCGACGAGCGGCCGACGCCGTCCTCTTCCAGGAACGAGAACGCGTCGAGCGAGGGGAGCACGTTGTTCTCCGCCGAGATGAGCTGCTGCTTCGCCGAGTCCACCTGGAGCTGCGCGCGCCGGTAGTCGGGCCTCCGCGCGAGCGCGGTCTGGATCGCTCTCTGGACGTCGGGCTCGGGCGTGGGGACGAGCTCGGCGCGGTCGATCGGGACCAGGAAGAGGTCGTAACGGTTCGGGCGAGAGACCGGCTCCGAGAGCTTGACGAGGACGTCGCGCGAGGACTCGAGCTTGTTCTCGGAGACGATCACGCTCTCGCGGCGCTGGGCGACGCCGGCCTCGGCGATCGTCACCTCGAGCGCCGTCGCCGCTCCGAGCGCCTTCCGCTTCCGCTGGTCCGAGAGGAGCTCGAGCGCGCTCTTGAGCGAGCTCTCGCTGACCTTCAGGTCCTCCTCGGCTCTCACGACGTCCCAGTAAGCCTGCTCGACCTGGAGCACGGCCTCCATGAGCCTCTGGGCGTAGAGCGCGTCCGCGGCCCCGGCGTCGTCCTCGGCGGCGCGGATCCTCGCGTTGTTCACGTCGAGCGGGTGCGCGAAGAAGCCCTTGAGGAGGTTCTGCGAGAGCTCGAGCCGGAGCTTCGGGCTGTAAGTCGGGTTGATCGAGAAGGTGCTGTTGTTCCTGCTGTAGCCGTCGTCGTACTCGACCCTCACGTTCGTCCCCGTCACGAAGCGCTTCTCGACCGAGGTCTGGAAGCTCCAGCCCTTGCTCACCGAGGCCGTGAGGCGACCCGAGGGGAGGCCGGTGAACGGGTTGTTCGTGAAGTTCGGCGCGCGGGAGTCCTGCCACTGGCCCGTGCTCTTGACGACGGGGTCGAACGGGCCCTCCTCGATCTCGGGGCCTTCCTGCGCCGACTCCGCGGCGAGCGCCTCCACGAGGAGGTCGGCGTTGTTCACGAGAGCGCTCGCGATGACGCCGCGGATCGTGACCGCCTGGACCTCGCGGCGCGGGTTCAGGACCGGGTTCGTCGAGAGGCCCGCGGCCTGGCGCTCGAGCTCGCGCCGCCTCTCCTCGAGGTCGGCCGAGGTCACGGCGAGCCGCTTGCGCTCGGCCTCTATCCGCGCGAGCTCCGCGCGGACGCGGTCGAGCTCCTCCTGGGAGATGATCGGGATCTCGCCCTCGGGCTTCTTCTCCTCGGGCTTCTTCTCCTCCGGCCTGGGCGGTTCCTGCGCGCGAGCGAGCGGAAGGAGCGCGAGCGTCGCCAAGAGAAGAACGCCGATCGAGACGCGCCCCCGCCGCATCGCTCCCTCCCCGGAAGGGGAGTGATTCTAATGCGAGACCGCACGCCGCGTGTTCCTTTTCAGCATTCGCCGAAGGCGAACGCGTGGTGCAACAATTCACTTGGCGCCGAAGGCGCCGTGGTGAATTCAAGCGATACAATCCGTGACGAGGACACCTTGGCCGCCCCGAGCGTCGTGAATCGAGCCGCGGTCGTCGACCGGAGCTTCCTCGAGCTCGTCTCGCGGCTCGAGGGAGAGCCCTTCTCGCCGAGAGATGACCCGGAAGCGCCCGTGCGAGAGGGCTCGCTCCTGACCGCGAGGACGGCGGTCGCTCTCTTCCAGGCCATGGTCGAGAGCCGCCACCTGGACTTCGCCGCGCGCGTCCTGAAAGCGCAGGGAGCGGGGTACTACACGATCGGGAGCTCCGGCCACGAGACGAACGCCGTCCTCGGAGAGCTCCTCCGCCTCGACGACTGGTGCTTCCTCCACTACCGGTCGGGCGCTCTCGTGATCCGGCGCGCGGGGAAGCTCCCGGGACAGACGCCGATCTTCGACACGTGCCTCTCTTACTGCGCTTCGTCGGACGACCCGATCTCGGGCGGTCGGCACAAGGTCTGGGGCTCGCTTCCTCTCAGGATCCCGCCGCAGACGAGCACGATCGCGTCCCAGCTCCCGAAGGCCGTGGGCTGCGCCGTCTCCCTCGAGAGGCGGCGGCGGCTCGGGCTCACTCCCGCGGGCGAGCCCGAGGACTCGATCTCGGTCGTGAGCTTCGGCGACGCGAGCCTGAACCACGCGGTCGCGACGACGGCTTTCAACGCGGCTCTCTGGACTCACCACCAGAGGCTCCCTTGCCCCGTCCTGTTCGTCTGCGAGGACAACGGGATCGGGATCTCCGTGCCGACTCCCGCGGGCTGGATCGAATCTCAGTACGGAAAGCGAGACGGCCTCCATTACGTCGCGAGCAAGCCCTGCGACCTGGCGTCCGCCTACGACGCAGCGCTCGAGGCGATCGAGACGTGCCGTTACGAGAGACGACCCGTCTTCCTGCACCTCCGCTGCGTCCGCCTCCTCGCTCACGCGGGCTCGGACGTCGAGACCGAGTACCACTCGCTCGATGAGATCGAGCGAGAGGAAGCGCGCGATCCCCTCCTGAGAGCGGCCGAGCTACTCGTCCAGAGCGGGACTCTCCCGGCGGGCGCGGTCCGCTCGCTCTACGAGGACGCCCGCACGCGCGTCGCCGGCGCGGCGTGCGAGGCCGCTTCACGCCCTCGCCTCGAGACGGCCGAGGAGGTCATGGCGCCTCTCGCTCCCTCGAGACCCGAGCGCACGCTCGCGATCGCTCGCGCGCTCCCGGACGCGGCTCGCCGCGCGCAGGCGTGGGGCGGCGAGGAGCGCTTGCCCGAGCGAGGGAAGCCCAGGCACCTCGCGGCGGCGATCAACGCGGCGCTCTCGGACCTCCTCGTCCAGCACGAGAACGCGATCGTCTTCGGGGAAGACGTGGGGAAGAAGGGCGGCGTCTATCACGTCACGGCCGACTTGCAGAAGATCCACGGGAAGGCGCGCGTCTTCGACACGCTCCTCGACGAGACGTCGATCCTCGGCCTCGCGATCGGCGCCGCTCACGTGGGGCTCCTCCCGATCCCGGAGATACAGTACCTCGCCTACTACCACAACGCGGAGGACCAGATCCGGGGCGAGGCGGGCTCTCTCTCGTTCTTCTCCAAGGGACAGTTCCAGAACGGCCTGGTCGTCCGGATCCAGGGCCTCGGCTACCAGAAAGGCTTCGGCGGCCACTTCCACAACGACGACGCGGTCGCGGTCCTGAGAGACGTGCCGGGCCTCGTGCTGGGAGTTCCGTCCCGGCCCGACGCGGCGGTCGAGATGCTGCGCGCGTGCGTCGCGGCCGCTTCGCTCGGGAGAGTCTGCGCCTTCCTCGAGCCCATCGCGCTCTACATGCAGAAGGACCTGCATGTCGCGGGAGACGGCGGCTGGCTCGCGCCTTATCCCGCTCCCGGGAGAGCGGTATCCTTGGGAGAAGGCGCCGTCGTCCGGGAGCACGAGAGGCCCGATCTCGTCGTGCTCACTTACGGGAACGGCGTCTTCATGGCGCTCAGGGCGGCTCGGAGGCTCGAGGCCGAGGGCGTGCGAGCGCGCGTCGTCGATCTGCGCTGGCTCCTCCCGATCGACCGCGCTCTCTGCCTCGCCCAGGCGCGCGAGGTCGGGCGAGTCCTCGTCCTCGACGAGTGCCGCCGGACGGCCGGGCCGTCGGAGGAGATCCTCGCGGCCT
Organism: bacterium; assembly: GCA_016200955.1. GTDB lineage: Bacteria > Planctomycetota > J058 > J058 > JACQDU01 > JACQDU01. The sequence goes on along the minus strand of JACQDU010000381.1, from coordinate 680 downwards.
TCGTCGAGGAGAGCGTGCCCGCCCTCTGCGCGCGCGTGACGGCCAGGGACACCTACGTGCCGCTCGGGCCGGCCGCGAACCTCGTGTTGCCGAGCGAGGACGACGTGCTCAAGGCCGCTCGAGGCCTCGCGCGCGACGTGGGGCTCGCTCCGGCGCAGGCTCTCGGGACCGCTTCTTCGTGAGCGAGAGCTCGCTCCCGCGCCGCGCGCTCGCGGTCGCGCCCGGGCGAGGGAGCTACGGCCCGAGCGAGGTCGGCTGGCTCTCTCGCGTCGAGCGCGAGAGCGAGCGTGGGCGCGAGAGCGTCGCTCGCGTGAGCGCCGCGGTCGATCGAGCGCGAGCTCGCCGCGGGCTCGGGTCGATCCGCGAGGTGGACGAGACGAAGCCTTTCTCCCAGGAAGTCCACGGCACGGCCGAGAACGCGAGCGCGCTCATCTTCGCGGGCTCCTGCATCGACGCCGAGCTCTTGCCCTCCGGGATCGCGCTCGCGGGAGTGCTCGGGAACAGCCTCTGGTTCTACAGCGCGCTCGAGATAACGGCCGCTCTCTCGCTCGAGGACGCGGCGACGCTCGTGGTGGAGATGGCCGCTCTCCAGACGGAGCTCGCGCGGGGGACGCAGCTCCTCTATCCGGTCGTCTCGGAGGAGTGGACCCTTGCCCCCGAGCGCGAGCGCGCGCTCACGG
>JACQDU010000013.1 GCA_016200955.1 bacterium | reverse complement strand
GGCTCGCCTTCCGGGCCGCTTTCTTTCCGGGCTTGCTCAAGCTAGATCGCTCCTTCGCCGCGCAGACGGGCGATCGGAGCGATCGTAGCCGATCTCCGAGAGGATCTCGTCGGTGTGCTCGCCCAAGCGCGGGGGCGGCGCGTAAGACGGATCGAGCCCGAGCGAGCCGAGCTTCACCGGATTCCCGACCATGTCGAGCGAGCCCGCATCGGGGTGAGAGACGGTCGCGACCATGCCTCGCCCCTCGCTCCGCGCGATCGCGAGAGCAGCGGGAGCGTCGTTGATCGCGCCGACGGGGATTCCGGCGTCTTCGAGCACGCGCAGCCAGTGAGCGACGGGCCGCTCCTCGAGCGCGTGCTCGATCTCGGGGACGAGGGCCGCGCGGTTCGCGACGCGGTCCTTGTTCGCCGCGTAGCGAGGATCGCGCGCCAGGTCCTCTCTCCCGATCGCGAGGCAGAGCTTCTGCCAGAGAGACTCGCTCGCCGCTCCCACGTTCACGAACCCGTCCCGGGCGTGGAAGGCCTGGTAAGGAACGATCGAGGGGTGAGAGTTCCCGAGCCTCGTGGGCCGCTTCTCTCCCGTGAGCCACATTTGCGCCTGGTAGGTGAGCAAGGCGAGCATGCCGTCCGCGAGCGAGATGTCGACGCGGTCTCCCCGCCCCGTGCGCTCGCGCGCGAGGAGAGCGAGAAGGATCCCCTCGACGGCGTGCATGCCCGCCGTGAGGTCGGCGATCGAGAGCCCGAACTTCGTGGGAGGTCCATCGGGAAAGCCCGTCAGGTCCTGAGCGCCCGTCTCTCCCTGGACGATCACGTCGTAGCTCGCGCGCTCGCGGCGCGAGCCCTCGTGGCCGTAGCCCGAGATCGAGCAGTAGATCGCGCGCGGGTTCAGCTCGCGGATCCTCTCCCACGAGAGGCCGATCTTCTCGAGGACGCCCGGGCGGAAGTTCTCCATGACGACGTCCGAGCGGCGGACGAGCTTCTCGAGGACGAGGAGCGCGCTCGCGACCTTCATGTCGAGCGTGAGCGACCGCTTCGAGCGGTTCACGGCCATGTGATACGTGCTGATCCCGCGGAAGAACGGCGGGCCCCAGCCGCGCGTGTCGTCGCCCTCGCCCGGGCGCTCGACCTTGACCACGTCCGCTCCCATGTCGCCGAGCTTCATGCTCGCGTAGGGTCCCGCGAGGATCCGGGTGAGGTCGAGGACGCGCACGCCCGCGAGAGGACCGTCGCGGCGCGGGTCTCTCCTCGCGTTCGTCTCCTCGTCTTTCATCGAGACGGCTCGGGGAAGCCCAGGTCGCCCGGCCCGAAGTCGCGCGGGAGGAGCTCCCGGAGAGAGAGCGTCTCCTTCTGGCCCGACGTCGTCACGAGAGTGACGATCGCGTCGGGGCCGAACTCGCGGATCACCTGCCGGCACGCTCCGCACGGCCCCACGATCTTCTTCGCCTGCGTCGCGACCGCGATCGCGTCGATCGCGACCTCGCCCGCGGCGACCATGGCGAAGATCGCCGTCCTCTCCGCGCAGACGCCGAGGCCGTAGCTCGCGTTCTCGACGTTCTGCCCGCGGTAGACCTTTCCCGACCGCGAGAGCACGGCGGCTCCCACGAGGAACTTCGAGTAAGGCGCGTAGGAGCGCTCGCGCGCGAGGACGGCCTCGCGGCGCAGCCGCTCGAGCGTCGCTTCGTCGGGCCTGGCCAACGTCCCTCCTCTCGGGACGGGCGCATCTTCGCAAATGCGAGAACTGCTCGAAAAGGGCCGAAAGCGCACGTTTTTTTGCTCCCCTCGCCGGAGCGCGGATGCTAAGTTTCCGCGAGCGGGGACTGCGCGAGGAGGGGACATGGCTCGGAAGCCGGGCAAAGGCCGCAAGACGGGCGGGCGGGACACGTTCGTCGTCGCCTCGAAGGTGAAGTCCTACGTGCGCGGGAAGGACCTCATGGCCTCGTCCGAGCTCGCGAACGGCCTGTCCGCGCGCGTCCAGGAGCTCCTCGACGGCGCGATCACCCGCTGCGAGGGCAACGGCCGCCGCACGGTCCGGCCGGTCGACCTCTAGACGACAGGGCGTCATTCATGCTTGCGACTCGCGACCATGAACGCTCGGCGCGGTGTCGGG
>JACQDU010000380.1 GCA_016200955.1 bacterium | reverse complement strand
CCTCGAGGGGCGCGGCGAGCGCCGCGGAGATCGGAGCGGCCCCGCAACCTGGAGCGGCGCCCGCGGGCCTCGCATCCAGCGAGCGGCGCGCTTTTTCGCGCGGCATCGCGGGAGGCGCTTCGCGGGGGCGCCGCACCGAGGAAGGCGGGCACGGAGGCCCGCCCCACGGGCTGGAGAGCGACGGCCACAGGCGCGACGCTCACCGAACTCGGCCGCGGGCGAGAACGCTCGCCTCACGGCTCACCGCGCGGGTCATGTCCCGGCGCGGCAGGCGCGAGGGCTTCGCTCACACGAGCGATGCGCGACGCGCAAAGTGGCTCCTCACTCGGCCGTGGCGGCTTTCCGCGCACGGCCCTTTCGCGTTGCTCCCGTCCTTTGGTCGCGGGAGCCGCACGCGTCCGGGGTATTGGCCCGGGCGGCAAACGCGGGGGCATTCTATACGATTTCGACGGAAGTGGTCAAAAAGAAGGACCACGCGAGCGAATTGCTCCATCGGTCCGGGCAAGGGCAAGGGCAAGGGCGAGGCCGAGGAGCGCTGCACGACGGCTTTCATCGAACGGATGCGGCCAGGTCAGTCTCCCCGGTGAGGAACCTTCCCGTCGCAGACCTCGAACATGGCGTCGATCGGCTTCCTCGCGCGCCGGAGGAGGTCGGGGTCGAGGTCGATCTCCGGCCGGAGGTCACGGAGAGCGGCGAGGACTTTCTCGATCGTGTTCTTCTTCATGTGAGGACACTCGTTGCAAGCGCAGCCGGTCGTCGTGGGCACGGGGATGAACGTCTTTCCCGGAGCCGCGAGCCTCATGGGATAGAGGATCCCGGCCTCGGTCGCGATGAGGAACTCTCTCCGGTCGCTCTTCTTGGCGAACTCGAGGATCCCGGCCGTCGAGCCGATGTAGTCCGCGTGCCGCAGGAGCGCCTCCTCGCACTCCGGGTGAGCGAGGACGAGGGCCTGCGGGTGATCGTGCTTGAGAGAGATGAGGTGCCTCTCCGAGAAGGTCTCGTGGACCATGCAGGTCCCCTGCCAGAGGCGCAGCTTCCGGCCCGTCTTCTTCTCGAGGTAAGCGCCGAGGTTCCTGTCGGGAGCGAAGATGATCGGCTTTCCTTCCGGGATCGCGCGGATCACCTGCTCGGCGTTCGAGGACGTGCAGCAGTAATCCGAGAGCGCCTTCACCTCGGCGCTCGAGTTCACGTAGGTGACGACGACGTGGTCGGCGTACTTCTCCCGCCACTTCCTGAAAGCCTCGGGCGGGCACCCGTCCACGAGAGAGCAGCCCGCCTGGAGGTCGGGGAGCACGACCTTCTTGTCGGGGCTCAGCATCTTCGCCGTCTCGGCCATGAACTTGACGCCGGCGAAGCAGATCACGAGCGCGTCCGTCTTCGCCGCCTGCCGCGAGAGCTGGAGGCTGTCTCCCACGAAGTCCGCGACGTCCTGGATCTCCGGGTCCTGGTAGTAATGGGCGAGGACCACGGCGCGCCTCTCGCGCTTGAGCGCCGCGATCTCCTCCGCGACTTCGTCGTCGACGACGGGCATGCTTCAATTCTACGATGGGAGCCCATGACCGAACGAAGAGAGCGTCTCGTCTGGATGGACCTCGAGATGACGGGCCTCGATCCGCGCGAGGACTCGATCGTCCAGATCGCCGTGCTCGGTCCGCGCGTCGCGGAAGTCACTCATGGACGCCGAGCGGGACGTGCTCTCCGTCGTCTCTCGCTGGTGCGGGCCGGGAGAGGGGATCCTCGCGGGGAACTCGATCTGGCAGGACCGGCGCTTCCTCGCCGCTTACATGCCGGCCCTCGAGGGCTATCTGCACTTCCGGCAAGTGGACGTGACGAGCCTCAAGATCCTCTCGCGCGCCTGGCTCGGGGAGAAGGGCGTCTTCAAGAAGACCAAGGCTCACACCGCGCTCGAGGACATCGAGGCGTCGATCGCCGAGCTCGAGTTCTACCGGGAGCGGTTCGGGCTCTCGCGCAAGTAGCCGACTCTCAGGGAGCCCACCGGAAGACCTTGCGCCGCGGAGGAGCCCGGCTCTCATCGAGCCGCCTCGGGCGCCAGGGCTTGTTCCCCGGGCCGATCATGGCGCCCTGGCTCTGATCCGTCTTCCTGAGAGCGTCGAGCGAGACCATCCGCAGGAAGCTCTCGACCTCGCCCGGGTCCAGCTCGCCTTCCTTGAAGAAAGCCTCGTGGTCGCAGACGTCGAGCTGCTCCATGCCGACGGTGTCCATGACGATCTCGCCCTCGCCGCCTTTCCGGGAGCGGACGTTCGTCCAGAGCTCGAGCGGGAGAGAGCCGTCGGCCTCGTGCCGCTTCAGGGCCTCCTCGACCTGGGCGGCGCTCCGGATCGACTCGCCGCTCGGATTCCAGTAAGCGATCGCTCCCTTGATCCCGAGGAGTACCTGCGCCAGCTCCGTCAGGAGGAGGAGCTCGGGGACCGGCTCGTAGCCCTCGGGCAAGGCGGGAGAGCCGGCCTCCGCGCCGAGGGCGTACGTCGTCCTCAGCCGGACGAATGCCTTGTGCGCGGCCGCGAGAGGCTTCCCTTCCGTCCAGGAGAGGCTCGCGCAGGCTCGATCGAGCCCGCCGGGGAAGACGCACGGGCCGAACTGGCCGGTGCCCCACGCCGCGAACAGCGTGGGCGATTTCTTCGGATCTCCCATGCCGTCCGGCCAGGGGCGATTCACGATATCGACGACCACGTGGCCCGACCTCTCGGGGAGGAACGAGAGGACGAGCTGCGTTCCCTTGCCGACCCACGCGCTCGCGGTGCTCCGGGCCTCGCTCCTCAGGAATTCGCCGTCGACCGAAGACAGCGCCCTCTCGATCGCGCCGATCTCGCCCTCGCGGTCCAGGAGCACGCACGTGCTCTGCGTGAAGAGCCCTTTCATGGAGACCATGTCGCGCCCCCGCAGTCTTCCATCGTATCGCCCGACGAGAGAGCTTCAGTAGCGCGCCATCGACAGATCCACGCGCTCCGCCCAGAGAGCGAGCCCGCCCGAGAGGTTCTTCACGTCCTTGAAGCCCTTCGAGAGGAGAAAGCCCACGACGCCGGCGCTGCGGATCCCGTGGTGGCAGTAGACGACGATCTCCTGCTCGGGATCGAGCTCGTCCGCGCGAGAGACGATCTCGTGCATGGGGACGTGCACGGCGCCCTCGAGCTTCGCGATCTCCGTCTCCCAGGAGAGCCGCACATCGAGGAGCCGCGGCCGGTCGCCTCTCTCCCAGCGCTCCTTGAGCTGCATGGGAGTGATCTCGTGCTCGCTCACTCGGGCTTCTCGTCCTCGAGCGCGAGGCGGAGGAGGTCGATCGCGGTCGCGCTCGCCTGGACCTGCACGCGGCCGCGGTCTCCGGCGAAGATCCTCTCGAGGTGCGTCGTGCCCGCGGGACCAGCGAGCGCGAGGAAGACGAGGCCCACGGGCTTCTCCTTCGTCCCGCCGGTCGGCCCCGCGATCCCGGTCACGCCGATCCCGTAGTCCGCTCCCGCGCGCGCGCGCGCTCCCTCGGCCATCGCGCGCGCGACTTCCTGGGAGACGGCGCCGTGCTTCTCGATCAGCCCGAGGGGGACGCCCAGCATCCTCACCTTGGCCTCGTTCGAGTAAGTCACGGCTCCTTCCTTGAAGGAGAGAGAGGCGCCTGCGACCGCCGTGAGCCACGAGGAGACACGCCCGCCCGTGCACGACTCGGCGACCGCGACCGTGCGCCCGCGCTTCCCGAGAAGCTCGATGACGCGCTCCGGGAGAGTCGCCCAGCCCAGGACGCAGACCTTCCGCCCGAGCCTCTCGCGCGCCGCGCGGGCGAGCGAGTCCGCGCGCGCGAGCGCCGCGGCCGGGTCTCTCTCGTTCCTCACGGTGAAGGTCAGGTGGATCGTGCCCTCGTCGTCCTTCACGCAGTAAGCGATCTCCGCCTCGGGGTCGTCGGGCGGGACCAGGTCGCGCACGCGCTCGCCGAGAGCGCTCTCGGCGATCCCGCACGTGCGGAGCGTGCGCTCGACGATCGCGCCC
>JACQDU010000379.1 GCA_016200955.1 bacterium | reverse complement strand
GTCTCCTTCCAGGAAGACGTCGATGTGAGGAAACAGGTTGAAGGCGATCTGCGTCGGGAAGACCTCGGGCTTTGCCGGCTTCCCGTCGAGGACGTCGCGCGTCTGCGTGCGGAGCTCTTCCATGGCCTTCGCGCCGGCGCCGGAGGCTGCCTGGTAGGTCGCCGCGACGAGCCGCTTCAGGCCCGCTCGCCTGTGGAGCGGGTAGACCGCGACGGCGATGATGATCGTCGTGCAGTTCGGGTTCGCGATGATCCCCGCGTGTCGCTCGAGCGCCTGCGGGTTGATCTCGGGCACGACGAGCGGGATGTCCTTCTCGTAGCGGAAGGCGCTCGAGTTGTCGACGACGACGGCACCCGACTCGACCGCACGGGGCGCCCATTCCTTGGAGATCGACGCGCCCGCGCTGAAGAGCGCCACGTCGACTCCCTTGAACGAGTCTCGCTCGAGGGCACGGACCGGATGCTTCTGGCCGCGGAACGGGAGCGTCGACCCGGCGGACCGGGGCGATGCAAGGAGGCGGATGTCGTCGAGCGGGTACTTCCGCTCCTCGAGGATCACGAGCATCTCGCGCCCCACGGCGCCCGTGGCACCGACGATGGCAACGACGTGAGTCATGGGCTCTCCAGGGCCTCGAAGGGCTTTCGGCCCATGATACCAGCGGCGTCACGGCAGGCCTCACGCCGTCGCCGGCGTGGGTTGGTCGAGACGGCGCAGCAGCAGGGCCTCGGAGAGGTCGTCGGCCGTCACGCGATCCCTGCCTCCGAGGTCCGCCAGCGTCCGGGCGACTCGCTTCGTCTTCGCGATCCCGCGCGCGGACAGCGTGAGGTTCGTGGCCGCCTCACGCAGGACCTCGTGCGCGTCGGGGTCGAGAGAGCACACGGTCTCGAGCGCTCGCGAGGGGATCCGGGCATTCAGGAAGTCTCTCGCAGGAGACCCCGCGGCTCGGGACCTCTGCCGTCGTCGAGCCTCCAGGATCTGCGCCGCGGCCTCGGCGCTCGTGATGCCCGAGAGGAGCGCCGCCGGCCCGTGCGCGGAGTCCATCGTCCGCGCCGCGCCTCTCCTCGGACCGGCGCGACCCAGGAGCTCCGCCGGGTCCACGGGAGGGACGAAGACCTGGATGTCGATTCGGTCGAGGAGCGGTCCCGAGATCTTGGACGAGTAGCGCGCGAGCTCGCGTTCGCCGCAGCGGCACGCGCGCCTCGGGTCGTTCCGGAAGCCGCATGGACACGGATTCATGGCCGCCACGAGCTGGAAGTCCGCCGGGAGCTCGACCGAGCCCCAGGCGCGTCCGACCGCGATCTTGCGCGACTCGAGCGGCTCGCGCAGGGCCTCGAGCGCGCGCAGGTTGAACTCGGGGAGCTCGTCCAGGAACAGGACGCCCCTGTGAGCCATGCTCACTTCCCCGGGGCGCGGGCCGTTCGAGCCGCCTCCCACGAGGCCCACGTAAGTCGTCGTGTGATGCGGCGCGCGGAAGGGCCGCCGGCGCACGATCCCGCCCGAGGGGAGCACGCCGACGATCCCGTGGATCTTGGTGATCTCGAGGGCCTCGTCGAGGCGCAGAGGGGGAAGGATCGCCGGGAGGCGCCGCGCGAGCATCGTCTTTCCCGAGCCCGGAGGGCCCACGAAGAGAAGGTCATGCCCGCCCGCGGCCGCCACGATCAACGCCCGCTTGGCGGCGATGTTCCCGTGGACGTCGGCCATGTCCAGGACCTCGCCCTGCGCGTCGGAAGGGTCGGGCCCCTGTAGCGCAGCCTCGGCGTCGACGGGGACCGGCTCGATCTCGAGCTTTCCGTTCACGAGGTCGACGGCGTCGTCGAGGCCGTCGACGGGGATCACCTCGAGCGGGCCCCCGGCGAGCGCTGCCTCCCGCGCGCTCGCGCGCGTGATGATGAGACGTCGCGCCCCGGCCCGCCTGAGCGCTTCGGCCGCCGCGAGCGCCCCGCGGACCGGACGCGTCTTGCCCGCCAGCGAGAGCTCACCCAGGGCGGCGATGCCTCTCAGGCGGTCGGGGGGAATGACGCCCGTCGCGGCGGCGACGCCGAGCGCGATCGAGAGGTCGAACGCCGACCCGTCCTTGCGGCGGCGCGCGGGAGCGAGGTTGACGGTCACGCGCCCGTTGGGAAAGGTGAAGCCGGCGTTCTTGAGCGCCGACTTCACGCGGTCGCGAGCCTCGCGGACCGCGAGGTCGGGAAGGCCGACGACGACCGTGATCGGCAAGCCGCCTCCCGTATCGACTTCGACCTCGACGGGATAACCCTCTACCCCGTCGATACCTGCGGCCGTAAGCTTCGCGACACCCATGGCTGACTCTCTCTAACAAACACCCATCCTAGTCGTCGCCACTTTCTCGTGGAAGCCCGCGTTTCCTTGCCTTCAGGCCTTCACGAACGCCTCGAGAACGGCGCGCGGGGTCGGCGAGCGCGCGATCTCGCGGAGCTTCTCGATCGTGGCCTTGAGGCTCGAGCCGAGCTTTCGATGAGCGGCTTCGAAGGTCGCGGTGTCGGCGTGGTAGCGATCGAGCCCGAGGATCGCGGCGTTGTTGAAAGAAGGGCTCTCGACGAGACGGTCGAATCCGCCTCGCCTGAGCCGGGGGCGGATCTCGGCGCGGTAGCGCGCCCGGAAGTCGCGGAAGACGGCGGCTTTCTCGAGGAGCTTCTCCTCGCGCGGTTTCCCGGTCTCGTAGACCTTGGTCAGACGAGCGCGGAGGTCGCCGATCTCGCGGCTGAAGGAGGCGTCATCCTCGGCGTCGTCTCTCGCGAATCGGGCTCTCGGGTCGTCGGGGCCGAAACGGGCGACGAAGTAGTCGATGGAGCCTTGATTCCCCACGAACGTGGCGAGGTTCTCGTTGAAATCGGCGTCGCTCTTGATGAAGACCGTCGCGTGGGCGAGCTCGTGCAAGATCACGTTCGCGAGGTATTCGTCGGGATTGCGAAGCATGGGAGTGAAGATGGGGTCCGAGAACCACCCGAGAGTCGAGTAAGCCGTG
>JACQDU010000375.1 GCA_016200955.1 bacterium | reverse complement strand
CTTTCGTCGCCCCCGCCCCCAGCGTCGCGCGAGCGCGCTGCGCACGGCCGCGACGTTCCTCGTCGCGGCCGTCTCCACGTTCGCGGCGCTCTCGCGCCTCTCCGCCGAGGACGGGACGGGCGAGGTCAAGGGCACCGTCTCCATGAACGAGCAGGTCCGCAAACGCGCGGGCACTCTCCTCGTCCTGCTCGAGTCGAAGGACCCCGCGAAGAAGCTCGACGCGAAGCCTCGGAGCCACGTCGTCAAGCAGCGAGACGCGAAGTTCGTCCCGAGCTTCCTCGCCATTGCCAAGGACGACACGGTCGTCTTCCAGAACGACGAGGTCGAGGACCTCGAGCACAACGTCTACTCCTTCGCCGACGCGAAGAAGTTCGACCTGGGCCTGTTCGGCAAGAAGACCGACAAGAACTCCGTCGTCTTCGACAAGGCGGGCGAGGTCCCCGTCTACTGCTCCGTGCATAAATTCATGGAGGCGACGATCTACGTCGCTCCGACTCCCTTCTACGCCCTCGCCGATCCCGCGACGGGCGCTTTCACGATCGCTTCCGTGCCCGCGGGCGAGTGGAAGGCTCGCACCTGGAGCTCGAGCAAGCGCTACGCGAACGAGGAAGCGGCTGTCACCGTGAAGGCCGGCTCGAGCGCCGATCTCTCGCTCACTTTCGGGAGGAGACAGTGAGGAGAAACCTCGCGTCCCTCGCCCTCTCTCTCGTGCTCATGCTCGCTTCCTGTCACTCACAGGGAAGCTCGGGCGAGGCGAAGGCCGGCACGGGTTCGCTCAAGGTGACGGTGAAGGCCGTTCCGAAAGAAGGCGTTCACGGCCCGAGCACCTACGAGAGCTCCGGGAGCGGGCCGCCTCGCTTGAACTACTCGGGGCTCGACGGGATCGTCGTGTACGTCGTCGGGACCGACGATCACTCCCGGGGAGCGCTCGAAAAGCCCGAGGTCGTCAGCCTCAGGCTCGGCCCCGAGGCCTTCGAGCGAACGCTCGTACCGTGCCCGCGCGGCTCCGTGCTCTCCATCGAGAACGCGAGCGCCAGCCCGGCCACGATCTACGCCGTCTCCGCGTTCGACGCCGGCACGCTCGCTCCCGGGAGCAACAAGGAGATCGAGCCGACGTTCTCCGGTCCGGCCGAGGTCCTCGTCGAGGAGCGAGAGAGTGCGAGAGCCACGGTCTTCGCCGCTGCGGGAAAGCGCGTGGTCGTCCTCAAGTCGAAGGACAGCTACGAGTGGAAGGGCCTCGCTCCCGGGACCTACGTCGCTCACGCGTGGCACAAGCGCTTCCCCGAAGTGGAAGCGAGCGTGACCGTGAAGGCGGACGAGACCGCCGAAGTGGAGCTCAAGCTCGGGGTCAACGAGCTGCCCAAGGTTCCGCGCTGAGCCAACGCTGACGCCCTTCGCGCCTTGCGTCCTTGCGTCTTTGCGTTCCTTCCTCACCGGAAAAGACTACGCCGGCTTGCGCGCTCGATGGGCTCGCATCACCATGAGCCCCCGTGAAGACGCTCTGGTACATGGGCGTGAAGACACGCCTCATCGACGGCTTCATCGACCGCGCCGTCTCCGAAGCCGCGGTCGAGGGGAGCACGCTCCTCGATATCTTCAGCGGGACCGCGGCGGTCGGGACGGCGCTGGCGTCGCGTTACCGGATCGTCGCGAACGACGTGCAGCGCTACGCGGCGGCGGTCGCGCGGGCTTACCTCGTTCACGATGAGAGAACGAAGGAAAGCTTCCTCGCCTCGCTGGATCCCGAGCGAGATCTCGGTGCCGCCTTCAATGAGAACTACAAGGTGCTCGCGGGTGCTCTCTCGGATGCCTTGGCGGTCGAAGATGACTTCCTGAGAGACGCGGGGCTCGAGCCCGGGGCTCTCACGGACGGGGAGAGCCCGCTCGAGGGGACGGAAAGAGAAACGGATCACCGCGGAGGCGCGGAGGACTCAGAGCTTCCGCAGAGGAATTCAAAGAAGTCGTCCTCTGCGGACCTCTGCGCGACCCTCAGCGCCTCTGCGGTTCCTGTTGTTTTCAGGCAGAGCCTGGAGGCTGCTTACAGGAAGTTCGCGCTCGAGAGCACGCCATGGTTCGAGGAGGCAAGAGCGGCGAGCTTCACCGGACCGTTCGCGAGAGCGCGCGAGCTTCTCTCTCGCGAAGCCGTGCTCGCACGACGGAAGAAGCCGGCGAGCTTTCCTTACATCCTCTGTTCCTCCTATTACCCGAACGTGTATCTGGGAGTTCGCCAGGCGATCGTGACGGACTCGCTGCGATACGCGATCGACCGCATGGATCCGGGCGATCCGCTCCTCGCCAGCAAGAGAGCGCACTACCTCGCGGCGCTCCTCCACGCGCTGTCGGTGACGACATCGGCGACGAGCCACTTCTGCCAGCCTCGCGGCCTCACGAGAGACTGCGAGGTCCATGCGATCCTCGCGAGGAGGGCGCCCTCGATCGCGTCCCGGACGATCGCGTTCTCGAAGGAGATCGCGGCGATCGTCGCGGACACGCGCTTTCACGAAGGAAACGCGGTCTTCTCGGGAGACTGGCGCGCGCTCTTCCGACCGACGGGCCGCGGCGCGCAGGCGTTCCGCGAGAGAGAAGCGCGCGCCGACGTGGTCTACATCGATCCGCCCTACACGTCCGACAACTACTCGCGCTTCTATCACCTCCTCGAGGTCGTCTCGGACTACGACTACCCGCCTCTCGACGTGAGGAGAGGCGCCGCGACGAAGGGCCGCTACCCTTCGCGCGAGAGAAGGCACCAATCGGCGTTCTGCAGGCGAGCGACCGTCGAGAGCGAGCTTCGCGATCTCCTCGAGACCTGCGCTCGCGCGGGAGCCGCGGCGGTCGTCTCCTACTCGCGCGAGAGCGGGCTCCTTCTGAGACGATATCGCGAGGACGACGGCCTCTCCGGCGCTCGCGCGCTCGAGCGCTTCCAGGACCTCGCG
>JACQDU010000374.1 GCA_016200955.1 bacterium | reverse complement strand
TGATGGCGGACCGCGAGGGGCCCGCATAGCACGAGGTCATGCGTTCCTGCGAGATCCGCGACCTCCTCGCCGAATGCCGGCGGCACACGGGGACGACCTTCTCCCGGGAGCACCCGCACCCCGCGTTCGTGCTCGAGCCGTTCGCCTCGACTCTCATCGAGATGTCGGGCTCCGAGGACACGCACGGCCTGGACGAGCAGCCCGCTCGACCCCGCGGGACCGGCCGCTACCGCGCGGCGCTCGGCCTCGACCCCACGGGGCGCGTCTACTGGATCACGCCCGAGCTCCACGTGAGCGAGGAAGGCCTCGTCCTCAGGATCGGCCGCCACGCCTCGTGCGACTTCGTCCTCCAGCACGACAAGATCTCGCGGCAGCACGCGGTCATTCGCCGCGTCGGCACGGCCATGGGAGGAGTCTGGCTCGTGGACGACCTCGGCTCCATGAACGGGACGACGGTGAACGGGCGGCGCGTCGAGGGCAGGACGCAGGCGATCGCGGACGGAGACGTCGTGAGCTTCGGGAGCATCGTGACGATGCGTCCGTTCTTCACTCCCGGGATCTTCTTTCGCGTCTTGCAGGACCACATCGACGCGACGACCTGAACCGCGACACGCACTCCTCCTTCTTGCGTCCAGTTTGGATCCGTCGGTTCGTGCGACTTCAGCACTTCGCCGAGTCAAAGCCTCACCGACTTCACCGTCGAGCGGTACTGCCGGTTCAACCGACAGGATCATGTTGGACGCGATACTAGCCGCTCCCTTCCTGGGCCCTGAGCCGCGCTCGGACGTCGGCGTCGAGCTCGGTGATCGGCGTGTCCTCGGGACCGCCGCGCGACCGGAGCGCCGGACCCATCCGGTCGCCGAAGAGGGCGAGGAAGGCGAGCTCCTTCCGGTCGAGCCGCTTCCCGGCGAGCCTCTCGACGGCGAGGAAGCCCGAGTTGGCCTGGCACGCCGAGACCATGAACGGCGCCGCCGCGTAGGAGCGCTCGAGCGTCGTCCGGCAGGTGTCGCTCGTCCAGATCGGACGATGAGACGGGGGAGTCAACGAGAGGATGCCGCAGCTCTGGAGCGCGGCGCGCCTCGCGACCGCGACGAGGTCTCGCGCCGCTCGCGGGGAGGGCCGCGCCGCCGCGAGCTGGAGCCGGTGAGAGCCCGCGCCGAAGAAGACGGCGGCCACGTCGACCTCGAGGCGTCCCGCGAGGAGCTCGAGAGTCCGCCCGAGCGCGAGCGCGGGCGCGACTCCCGAGAAGCGCGACGCGATCTCCTGGTCGAGCTCGAGCTCGCACGCCGCCGCATCCTGCCCGAGAGCCTTCCGGCCGTCCCGGAGCAGGTCCTCGAGCGAGAAGGACGCCTCGACTCGATCGTCGGCGCCGGGGAGCTCGACGGCCGAGGGCGCGCGAGCCTCGCCGAAGAGGAAGTGCGTGCCGCCCACGTCGATCGCGTCGCCCTCGCGGAGCGTGATCCCGTTCCCGCTGTTCAGGCGGAGGCCGTTCAGGAAGGTCCCGTTCGTGCTCTCGCAGTCCCGGAGGAGGAACGCTCCGCCGACGCGCTCGATGATGGCGTGGAGCTTCGAGACGCGCTGGTCGCGGAGGACGACGTCGCGATCGGCCGTGCGGCCGAGCGTCGTGCGCTCACGGTCCTCGAGGGAGAAGGACGCCGGCTCGCCCTGCTCGTTCCTGTAGACGAGGTTCATGCATGACGCTTCTCCCGCCACCGAGCGCCTCGACGCGCATCTCGTGGGCCAGGCTCCGCAACTCCCTGTCCTGCGGCTTCCGTGACGCGCCGTGGCGCGGGCATGTCCGCGCCCGGGTCACGAATCGTCTCCCGGGACGGAACGATTCTTTCCGGGAGAGCGGCGAGGCGAGTCGGCGGGCTCGCAGGAGACGAACGACCCGCGCCGTTTGAATTGCCGGAAACGATGCGCTACTCTCGACCGAGAGGGACGGGAGGATTTCGGCGGAAAGGCCCATGGACTTCCACGAGATCCGTTCCCTCGTCGACGCCGCGGTCGCATCGGCCGAGGCCGTCTTCGTGCGCGACCACCCGCACCCCGCCTTCGTCTTCGAGCGCTTCGAGGACGGTGGGGCCGACGCGGGCGACCCCACGCAGACCCAGGAGATCAGCGGCCGCCTCCGCGCGAGCGGCCGCTTCCGCATCCAGGTCGAGTTCGAGGCGGGCGCGCGCGTCTGCTGGATCCCGTGCCAGGGCGGAGCCGCTCCCGCCCTGAGCTTCGGGCGCGACGCCGCGTGCGACTTCGTGCTCAAGCACCCGACCGTCTCGCGGAAGCACGCGAGCGTGCGCCGGATCAGCTCCGCTCCCGGGAGCGGGTGGCTGCTCGACGACCTCGGCTCGCGAAACGGGACGACCGTGAACGGCCAGCCGCTCACGTGCGGGAAGGTTCGCGACGGGGACATCGTGACGCTCGGAGGCACGGTGACCTTCCGCACGTTCTTCACTCCCGGGGCGTTCTATCGTTACTTGCATCAGCAATCCGACGCCCCGAAGTAGGCCGCCTCGAGCGGCGCCGGCTGCGTGGGGCGACTTTCGTCGCCCCCGCCCCCAGAGTTGCAAACCCGGGAGGCCGATCGTACGATCCGCGCCCTTCCGGGAGGAGCCATGAGCATCGACGCCCTTCTCAGGTCGCGCCTGCGCGACGTCCCCGACTTCCCGAAGCCCGGGATCGTCTTCAAGGACCTGACGCCGCTCCTCCTCGACGCGAAGGCATGGAAGCAGGTCTGCGACGCGCTCGCCGAGCCGTTCGCCGGCTCCAAGGTCACGCGAGTCTGCGGCGTCGAGTCGCGCGGCTTCCTCTACGGGATCGCGGTCGCCGAGCGGCTCGGGGTCGGCTTCGTTCCCGTGAGGAAGCC
>JACQDU010000378.1 GCA_016200955.1 bacterium | reverse complement strand
CGTCGCCGCGGTGCAGGAGGAGCAGGGCAAGACGGCCACCGAGGTCGTCGAGCACGTGATGGGAGCCGTCAAGGAGTTCTCGGGCAAGGGAAGCGCGCTCCGCGACGACCTCACCGTCGTCGCGATCCGCCGGGTCTGAGCATGGGATCGAGCCTGTACGTCGAGGTCCCGCACGAGCCGCCCTTCGAGGTGCGCCTCGACAAGGACGCCGTCAGCGTCGGCCGCGCGGAGGACAACGTCCTCGGCCTGCGCGACATGAACGTCTCGCGGCACCACTTCGCGATCGAGCGCCGGGACAAGGGCTGGCTCCTCCGCGACAAGGGGAGCCGGAACGGCACGCTCGTGAACCGCTCGAAGGTCTTCGAGCAGCTCCTGAGAGACGGCGACCGCATCGAGGTCGGCGGCTCGGCGCTCACGTTCCGCGCGCAGTCGTCGAGGCTCGCGATCTCGACGGACACCGCTCCGCGCCCGAGGCCCTCCGGAGCGCCGCGGGAGACGGTGCAGCCCGCGCCGTCCCCCGCGCCCGGCACGGTCCGGGGAGAGATCGTCGCGGGCCGCCCGACGCCGCCTCCGGTGCAGCACACGCCCTCGGCCCTGCCTCGCGCGATCGCGACTCCCGCGGACCCGCAGGAGGCGGTGCGAGCGCGCGGCGACCGGACGCCGCCTCCTCACGTCGCGCTCACGCGGCCGCTCGCGGGAGCAGGGCCCGCGCTCGCGCCCGATGCGCCGCCATCGACGCGCTCGGAGCAGAGGCGCACCGACCGCTGGAGAAAGCTCGCGGAGCTCACGGGAGCGATCAACCAGGAGCGCGACCTCTCGCGGCTCCTCGAGAGGATCGTGGACGCGATCCTCTCGCTCGTCCCGGCGAAGGGCGCCTTCCTCGTCTTGCTGCAGGAAGGAAAGCTCGAGGTCAAGGTCGCGCGGAACCTCGAGCGCGCGAAGATCGACGACCCGAACGGCGCCTACCGGCTCTCCTGGCAGATCTGCAAGGACGCGATCGCGCAGAAACGGCCCGTGCTCACGCACGACGCCACGGCGGACGAGGCGCTCGCGGAGTTCGCCTCCGTCGTCAACATGAAGCTGCGATCGCTCCTCTGCGTGCCGTTCGGCCACGCGGGCGAGGTGATCGGCGTCGTCTACATGGACGAGCCCGTCCTCGGCTGGCGCCCGACGGGAGCGAGCGCGGCGCTCGGCGTCGCTCCGCCGGAGGAGGTCCAGGACGTGATCGACCTCGTCGCCGCCTTCGGCGACCTCGCGGGGATCGCCTTCTCGAACGCCCAGCACCTCGAGGAGGTCAAGCAGCGCGAGCGCATGGCGGAGACGCTCAAGTTCGCCTCACGGATCCAGCGGAAGCTCCTGCCCGAGGTCGCTCCCGTGATCGACGGGCTCGAGGTCGCGGGGCGCACGATCCCGGCGGAGGAGGTCGGCGGCGACCTCTACGACTTCGTCTGCGAGCCGGGCGGCGACCTCTACATCTCGATCGGCGACGTCTCGGGCAAGGGAGTCGGGGCCGGGATCGTCATGGCGAGCGTCCGCGCGCTCCTCCGGGCTTACGCCGAGCGCGAGACGCGCACGGACCGGATCCTCGTCGCGATCAACCGAGCTCTCGTGCGCGACCTCGAGCGCGGGTCCTTCGTCTCGTTCCTCCTCCTGAGATGGTCTCGCGTCATGAAGATGCTCACGTTCGCGGGAGCCGGCCACGAGCACCTGATCATCCTCAGGCAGCGGACCGGCGAGCCCGAGGCGCTCCGGGCGGGGGGAGTCGTGCTCGGCCTCTCTCCCGACCTCGAGGGGCGCGTCGAGGAGAAGCCCCTCGGCCTCGAGCCGGGCGACCTCGTCGTGCTCTACACGGACGGCGCGACGGAGGCCGCCTCTCCCACGGGCGAGGAGTACGGCCTCGAGCGCCTCATGCAAGCCGTCAAGGAAGCGAAGGGCCTGCGCCCCGCGCAGGTCGTGGACCACGTGATCCAGAGAGTCGACGAGCACGCCGGGCACGGGAGCGTCCGCCGGAGCGACGACCTCACCGTCGTCGCGATCCGGCGCGTGTGATCTCTCAGATCCTCACGGACCCCTCGGGCAAGATCACCTCGAGGAGCGGTCCCGACTTCCGCTGGATCCGCGCGAAGGAGACGCCGAGCACGTTCGAGCGGAATCGGCCCTTCGCATCGGAGCGCGCTTTCACGAGGCGCTCTCCTCGCAGCACGTGGAGCTCGATCGCGCGCGTCTCGGGGTGAAGGAGCAGGACCTCCTTCACCTTCATACGCGCATAGAAGGGGAGCTTCTCGCGACTCTCGTCGTCGGGAGAGTGGATCTCGATGACGAGCTCGGCGCCGTCGGTACCGCGCTTCGACACGTGCGCGGGAAGAACGAACATGAGGTCGGGCTGGCGGAAGTCGTCTGCGTTTCGGAAGAGGCCCGTCTCGAAGAAAGGCTGGAGCCCCCTTGCCTGGGCGATCGGAGCGAGCGCGAGGAAGAGGTCAGCGGAACGCCGCTGATGCGGTGCGTTGGGAGGCGGCACCATGTGGAGCACCCCTTCCCACATCTCGTCGAAGCGATCGTTGCCCTGTCTCCGCCTCTCGGCGAGAAGGTCCCTGGGAACTTCCAGCATCACGGCTCGCATGCTTCGAGATTACTCTCGTTCTCGCGCGGGCGCCACGAACGCGGGGAGGCCCGGCTCGGCTAGCTGACGTAGCGGTGCGTGGCGAGGATCGCCCGGAGCACGCGGTCGGCGTCGGGCATGTATACGTCCTCGAGCGTGTAAGGGAACGGCGTGTCGAAGCCCGCGACGCGAGCGACGGGAGCCTCGAGGTACTCGAGCGCCTTCTCGGCGGCGATCGCGGCGAGCTCTCCTCCGAAGCCGGAAGTGCGCGGGGCCTCGTGCACGATCACGAGGCGGCCGGTCTTCTTAGTGCTCTCGAGGAAGGCCTCCTCGTCGAGAGGAGCGAGCGTCCTGAGGTCGAGGACCTCGCAGTCGATCTCGTCGTCGGCGGCGCGCTTCGCGGCCTCGACGGCGACGTGGACCATGGCGCCCCAGGTGACGATCGTCAGGTCCTTGCCGGGGCGGACGACCTTCGCCTTGCCGATCGGGACCGTGTACTCGCCCTCGGGGACCTCGCCCTTGCCGGTGTATCCGAATAACCCTTGGCGGTAGATCTTCTTCGGCTCGAAGAACATGACGGGGTCCTCGTCGCGGATCG
>JACQDU010000012.1 GCA_016200955.1 bacterium | reverse complement strand
TTCCGCGAGATCGTCGCAGCGTTGCAGGAGAAGACGACGGGCCCGGCGAGGCTCGAGCTGTCTTCTCTCTGCTGCGAGGCGCTCGGCCGGATCGGAACGCGCAAGGGCGCGATCGTGCCCCTCGCCCGATTCCTCGCCTCCGTGGAGGACGAGCGCCGCGCCGTCCCCGCGGGAGTCGCTCTCTGCATCCTCGGAGGCGAGGAGGCCATGAAGCTCCTCTCATCTTCGCGAGAGCGCTTCGGGACGAGCGGTCCCTTCTGGGAGCAGGTCTCGGGCGTCCTCGAGCGCCGAGCCTCGGCGCGTCTCGCGTCCGAGACCCCGCGCGCTTGCCTCGACCGCGCGCTCCTCAGGCGCGAGCGCGGCGACCTCGCGGGAGCGATCGCCGATGCGACGCGGGCGCTCGAGATCGATCCTCAGTGCGGCGACGCCTTTCGCGACCGCGCGATCGCGCGCGAGATGCAGGGAGACCGCGCGGGCGCGATCTCCGACCTCGGGCACGTGATCGAGCTCTCTCCTCCCGACACCCCTCAGGCCGCTTCGGCTCGCGCTCTCCTCGCGGAGCTTCAGGGAAAGAAGTAGGCGGCTCCCCGGATCTCCGGATGCCGCCGGAGACCCCTTCCGGCGGCATCCGGAGGAGCGGAATGGCGCCGGAGGCCACTTCCGGCGGCATCGGGGGAGCGGAATGGCGCCGGAGACCCGTTCCGGCGGCTTTCGATGGACGAGAACGCCGCCGGAGGAGCCGGGATGCACGCTTCTCAAGGGTCGGACCTCCCGCGTAGCATCGGGAGAGCATGTCCGACGAGCTCGAGCTCTTCCCCGCGGCCCCCGTGGCCGCATCCGCGTCACCGACGTCGCATCCTGCGAGCGGGATCGCGCGCGTGTTCGTGGACGTGCCGCTGAGACGGGCGTTCGATTACGCGATCCCCCTCGAGCTGCGGGAGCGCGTCTCGAAGGGCTCCCGCGTGCTCGTGCCGTTTCACGGGAGAAAAGCCGTCGCGTTCGTCTCGGAGATCGTCGAGAGGAGCGAGGTGCCCGTCTCTCGCTTGAAGTCGATCGCGCGCGTCCTCGATGAGCGCCCGGCGGTGACGGAAGAAATCCTCTCGCTGGCGTCGTGGGTGTCGAGCTACTACGCGTGCGGCCCGGGAGAAGCTCTCGCGGCCGCGGTGCCGCACGACGTCGGGACGGAGGAGAAGAAGACGAAGCGGAGCTCGCTCGACCTCGACGCGAAGGTCGAGCTCGCCCCGGGCTTCGATCTCTCATCGACGAAGCGCATGGGAGAAAAGCAGCGCCGGATCCTCGCGGCGCTCGCGAACGCGGGGGGATCGCTCCGATCGGGCGACCTCCTGAGGATCGCCGAGGCCGATCGAGCCAGCCTCGAGCGTCTCCGGGAGCGCGGAGCTCTCTCCCTCACATCGACTCCGAGAGAGGAGAGCGAGCCCGAGGTCGGCACGTCCGAGCCTCCGCCTCCGGTCCTCACGGGAGAGCAGGAGAGCGCCCTCGCTCCGATCCTCGAGGACCTCTCGGCGCGACGCTTCCAGGCGACGCTCCTCTTCGGAGTCACGGGCAGCGGGAAGACCGAGGTCTACCTGCGGGCGATCGCGCGCTCGCTCGAGCTCGGGCGAGGGGCGATCGTCCTCGTGCCCGAGATCGCGCTCACGCCGCAGACGGAGCGGCGCTTCCGCGGCCGCTTCGGCTCCCTCGTGGCCGTCCTCCACTCCCGCCAGGGAGGCCGCGCGCGCGCCCGCGAGTGGAAGCGCGTGCGCGACGGGAGCGCGCGCGTCGTCGTCGGCCCGCGCTCGGCCGTCTGGGCTCCCGTCCGCGACCTCGGGGTCGTCGTGATCGACGAGGAGCACGACCCGAGCTACAAGCAGGAGTCGAGCCCGCGCTACCACGCGCGCGACACCGCGATCATGCGAGCCCGCGCCGCGAGCGCTCCCGTGATCCTCGGCTCGGCGACGCCTTCTCTCGAGAGCTGGCAGAACGCGACCGAGGGGAAGTACCGGCTCGCTCGCCTGAGAGGGAGGCCGGGCGGCGCTCTCCTTCCTCGATGCGACATCGTCGATATCGCCCGCGAGTGGACGGAGGTCCGCGCGCAGCCCTTGTTCTCGCGCGCGCTCGAGCTCTCCTTGAAGGAGGCATTCGAGCGAGGAGAGCGAGCGATCGTCTTCCTGAACCGTCGCGGCTTCACGACGTTCCTCCACTGCCCGCAGTGCGGGCACGTCCAGAAGTGTCCCCAGTGCGACATCGCGCTCGCGTTCCACAAGAGAGAGGCCGCTCTCCTCTGCCACTTCTGCTACCACCGCGCGGCGACGCCCCGTGGACCTTGCCCCGCGTGCCTCGGCCCGCCTCTCCGACAGCGGGGGAGCGGGACCGAGAAGGTCGAGGAGGTGTTCAGGACGATGTTCCCGGGAGTCACGACCGTGCGCCTCGACTCGGACGCTCTCGCGGGAGGAGTCACGCCCGAGGACGTGCTCCGCCGCTTCCGCGATGGGAGCGCACAGGTGCTCATAGGAACTCAGATGGTCGCGAAGGGCCTCGACGTCCCCGAGGTCACGGTCGTGGGCGTCGTGAGCGCCGACACCGGCCTCTCTCACCCCGACTTCCGTTCGGCGGAGCGGACGTTCCAGCTCGTCGCCCAGGTCGCCGGGCGCGCGGGGCGCGGCGCGCGGCCGGGGCGGACGGTGATCCAGACGTTCAACCCCTTGCACGACGCGATCGCTCTCGCGGCGAAGCACGACTTCGAGACCTTCGCCGCGCGAGAGCTCGAGTCGCGCGCTCAGCTCGGGTATCCGCCGTTCGGGCGGCTGCTCAAGGTGCTCTGGCGGTCTCCCTCGCCCGCTCGGGTCGAGGCCGAGGCCGAGGCGGCGGTCGCGGATCTCAAAGACGCGCTCTCGGGGAAGGAGGCCGCTGTCCTCGGGCCGGCTCCGAGCCCGCGGCGGTATCTCGCGGGGAAGCACCGGTGGCAGGCTCTCGTGAAGGCGCGGTCGCCGGGTGCGATCAAGGCGGCCGTGGGGGCGCTCGAGGCGCGGGGGGGAGACAAGGCCGTCGAGATGGCGCTCGATGTGGATCCGGTGAGCTTGCTTTAGTCGGGCGAGGAACTCGCGCGGCACCCTCTATTTGTCGTCGTGAGGCTCCATGCCGAGCACCTTGGAGTACCTGTAGTAGAGCTCGAGCGTCAGTACGTTGATTGCGGTCGCGTAGACGCGTCCTCGCGTGTCGCTTGCGAAGCTGCCGTCGGTCGACCAGGACCCCTCCTCGCAACCATCCTTCCGAGCCCGCTGGAGCTGCATGACGGCTGCCCCGACCTGCCGTTGCCACGCGCGCCACCTGGGGCCATCCGGCCCGTCGTGCTCGTAGATCGCCAGGGTCGCGAAGCAGAGATGCTCGTGGTCGATCGACGCCTTCGCGTCCCATTCATCGAGCGCGCGCTCGTCGTCCTTCTTCCCGTCGAGCAAGGTCCCTGCGAGGAACGAGACGGGTGAGGCCTCCGGCAATTCCCCGAAGAGCGCGCCGCTCTCGTGGTTGTTCACGTTCAGCGCGCCCCTCCGGGCACTCTCGAGCGCCAGGACGCACCATCCTGCAAGCGATTCGTCGCCGTCGATGCCGTGCTCGAGCGACGCCTCGAGGCAGTCGATCGCGCTCTGGGCGGAGGCCCGGTAGACGACGGCGTTCGTGATTCGGTACGCCTCGCAGAGCGCAAGCGTCGCGATCGCGTGATCGACCAAACGATCCCTTCCCTC
>JACQDU010000377.1 GCA_016200955.1 bacterium | reverse complement strand
GTCTTGAGGGAGGAGCCGAGTTCCTTCGCTCAGAGAAGCCGCGGCAAGAGGCCTGACCCCGCCAGAGCACGCCGCGTGACGGCGCCGCAAGCGCCGGCGCGCGGTGTGCGGCGGTGATCGAGTGCCTTTCCGCGTTAACCCCTCGGATCGGTATCCGGAGCCTGTGCAACCGGTGACCGGCAACCGGTGGACCGGCAACCGGTGACCCGCAACCGGTGACAGAGGCCGCTCAATCCGATGAGATCGTATTCGACGTAGGGCCGGGGAGACAGCCTCCCCCATTTCGCCCCCACCCTAGCCCTCACCCGCTGTCGCGGGGGAGGGAACCGGCCCTCTTCCTCCCCGCACTGAAGCTCATGTTATGGGGATCGCATGAAGCCGCGAGCACGAGCCATCTCGTCGACTCTCCTCGCGGCGCTCCTGCTGTCGCAGGGCTGCGCGACGACTTACACGCAGACGACCGAGCGTCCGCGAGAGCGCGTCGTCCAGCTCCGATGCTGCCCGCTCCCGAAGTATTACCTGGGAGGTCTTCTCTCCGTCCTCGCCGTGCACTACTGGTTCGTCTCCTGGGACCCGCGCGAGCGCGAGTGGCGGACGCACCACGTCGAGGGAGCGAGGAGCATGTTCCCCGAGCACGCGCGCTCCCTCGACCTCGAAGCGAAGAAGGCGTTCTTCGAGCGCACCGGCCACTGGGGCGTCGTCAAGCGCGAGGTCGGGAGGACGGACTTCGACTACGGTGCCGGCCCCTTCCAGATCGAGAAGGAGTGGCACGGGGAGGAAGCCTGGGAGATCGTCCGCTCCCTCGAAGCTCCCTGGGAGTATCCCGACTGCGACGTCTACCTCCCGTGGCCCGGTCCGAACAGCAACACGTACGCGGCCTGGGTGCTCAAGTCGAGCGGAGCGCGAGCGGACATGCACCCGCGCGCGGTCGGGAAAGACTTCCTCGGCCCGTTCTTCCTCGACACGACGACGACCGGGACGGGGATCCAGTGCGAGACGCCTCTCGTGGGCTTCAAGGTCGGGCTCCTCGATGGAGTCGAGGTGCATCTCTTCTCTCTCACGCTGTTCGGCGTCTCGCTGACTCCTCCCGCGATCAAGACTCCGCTCGGGAGGATCGGCTTCGACGACTCGGCGACTCCCGCCCCGCAGCGGAGCGTTCCCTCCGAGCTGGCTGCTGGAAAGTGACGGCGCTTCCGCTCAGGCCGATCGCGTCGCGACGAGGAAGAGGCGCGGAGAGCCGACCTTGAACGGTTGTCGATCGGGGCTCGCGTAGAGCTCGAAGCCCTCGAAGCCCGCGTCCTCGAGCAGGCCCTGGAGCTCGCGGACCGTGTAGATCCGGATCGACGTCCGGCGCGTCTCGGCCTCGCTTCCTCGGAGGAAGGTCCATTCGACGTCCACGCGGCTCCGCGAGAGGTCGAAGCGGCGTTCCTCGATCACGCGCACGTCGCCCGCCCACCTCCAGCCCTTCTCCTGGAACTTCGGCATGAGCGACTCGAAGACGTGCGTCTCGATCGCGAGCTTCGCCGCCGGCCGGAGCGCGCGCCCCACGGCTTCCAGGAAGCGCTCGTTCCCGTCCTCGTCGAAGTAACCGAAGCTCCCGAAGAGGTTGATCGCCAGGTCGAACTCGGCGTCGAAGGGGAGGTCGCGCATGTCGGCCTCTCGCCACTCGACCTCGAGCTTCCTCGCGAGGGCGCCCTCGCGCGCTCTCGCGAGCATGGCAGGCGTCACGTCGACTCCCGTGACGCGGAAGCCGCGCGCGGCGAGCTCGAGCGAGTGGCGGCCCATCCCGCACGGGACGTCGAGGACCCTCGCGCCGGGAGAGAGGCCGTGAGCCGCGAACTCGACCTCGGCTCGCGTGTCCTCCTCCGTCCTCACGCGCCCGTGCACGTCGAGCCAGAGGCCCGAGAAGAAGCTCTGCCACCAGTCTTCCTTTTCTCCCATGGAGGACTCCTACTTCCCGAAGCGGGAGAGACGCAGCGCGTTCACGACGACGCTCGCGCTCGAGAGCGACATGGCGAGCCCGGCGAACGCGGGACCGAGCTCGAGCCCGAAGCGGCGCAGGAGGCCCGCCGCCAGGGGCAAACCGACGAGGTTGTAGACGACGGCCAGGAAGAGGTTCTGTCGGACCTTCGCGAGCGTCGCTCGCCCCAGCTCGAGCGAGCGCGGGACGTCGAGAAGGTCGTCTCGCGTGAGGACGACGTCGCCGGCTTCCTTCGCCACGTCCGTGCCGCCGCCGAGAGCGATCCCTACGTCCGCTCGCGCGAGGGCGGGAGCGTCGTTGATCCCGTCGCCGACCATCGCGACGAGCTCTCCCTCGGGCGAGCGCGCCTTCTCGTGAGCGACGGCCCCGAGCTTCTCCTCGGGTGAGAGGCCGGCGCGGACTTGGTCGATCCCGAGAGCCCGCGCGATCGCGGCCACGGCGGGCTCCCGGTCGCCCGAGAGGACGGCCGTCCTCACGCCGAGCGCGCGCAGGCGCTCGATCGCCTCGCGCGCCTCCGGGCGGGGCTCGTCCCGGAGAGCGGCGAGCGCGAGAGCCTCTCCGCCGAGCGACACGTGGACGACCGTGGCGCCTTCGCTCTCGAGCTCGCTCGCCCGGAGGTCGAGGCTCTCGGGGATCGAGACGTTTCTCTGCGAGAAGAGCTCGCGCTTTCCGACGAGAGCTTCCTTCCCGTCGATCGTGGCTCGCACGCCCGAGCCCGCGAGCTCCTCGTGGTCGAGAGAGGAGAGCTCGGGCGAGCCGTCCTTCCGCGCGGAGCGCGCGTGGAGGACGAGCGCTCGCGCGAGGGGGTGAGTCGAGCGTTCCTCGAGCGAGAGGAGCACGGAGAGACCGAGCGCGAGGCTCGCCTCGTCGCGACCGCTGGCCTCGATGACGACGGGCTTCCCTCGCGTGAGCGTCCCGGTCTTGTCGAAGAGCACCTTCCTCACGCGCCCGAGCGACTCGAGCGCGGGAGCGCTCCGGACGAGGATCCCGAGCCGGAGCCCGGCGCCCGAGCCCACCAGCACGGCGATCGGAGTCGCGAGCCCGAGCGCGCACGGACACGCCACGACGAGCACGGCGACCGCCCGCGCGAGCGCCACGGGGCCCGTCTCGCCGTAAGCGAGCCACCCGAGCCCCGTCGCGAGCGCGAGCGCGATCACCGCGGGCACGAAGACCCGCGCGACGGCGTCGGCGAATCGCTGGATCGGAGCCTTGTTCGCCTGAGCGTCGAGCACGAGCCGTGCGACCCGGCGGAGCGCCGTCTCCTCTCCGGTGCGAGTCGCTCGCAGGACGACGACGCGGGAGACGTTCACGGCGCCTCCGGGCACGAGGTCGCCCGGGGGGCGCTCTCGCGGGATCGACTCTCCGGTGAGAAAGCTCTCGTCGAAGGCCGAGCTTCCCTCGAGGATCGTGCCGTCGGCGGCCGCCGTCTCGCCGGTGCGGACGACGATCTCGTCGCCGGGCTTGAGCTCGCCGCGCGCGACTTCTCTCGTGGCCCCGCTCGCGTCTCGCACGAGAGCCGTCGTGGCTTCTCGCCCGAGGAGAGCGCGGAGAGCCGATCGCGCGCGCGAGCGCGCCTGACCCTCGAGCCACTTCCCCGTCCTCACGAAGACCACGAGGAGAGCCGCGGCCTCGAAGCTCAGGTCGGCGACGTGGAAGCCCGGAGAGAGGAGAGCGAGCCAGCTCCACCCGAGCGCCGTGACGACTCCCGCGGCGACGAGCACGTCCATGTTCGCGCTCGCGTGCCGGAGCGCCCGCGCCGCGCCCGCGAGGAACGGCCGTCCCGCGAGAGCGACCGTGAGCGTCGCGAGCACCGCCTCCGCTCCGAGCGCCGCGCTCGAGTGCGCGTGGAGGACGTGGTCGAGCACGAGGACCGGGATCGCGCAGAGCGCGGCGAGGGCGAGCTCGATCTTCTCCCGGCGCGCTTCTCCCTCGTCGTCCTCGAGCGCGCGCGCCAGGTCCAGGACGACGAGAGGCTTCGCGCCGTATCCCGCCTCGCGCACGGCGGCGGCGATCGCCTCGGGGTCGGCTCCTCCGGGCTCGGCCTTCACGACCGCGCGCTTGAGCGTGAGGTTCACGTTCGCCGCTCGAACGCCCGGCACGCGAGCGAGCGCGCGCTCGACGTTCCCGACGCAGGCCGCGCAGCGCATGCCCTCGATCTCGAATGCGAGCTCCTGCTCCCGGGCTTGCTCCACGTGGCAATTCTCCCACACCGTTCGCGGAGGTCCTCGCCCGAGACCGGAGCACGGAGACGACGAGAGAGAAACCACCGAATGCACCGAGCGCACCGAAACGGCGAATCGGTGTCTTCGGTGCGTTCGGTGCTTACTTCTTCTTCCCGTACATCCCCCCGCGACGAGCCGCTACGCTCGGGGCGATCGGAGGGATTAGAATCCGGCCGAGGAGCGAGCGTGGCGCGAGGCTGGTCTCTCTTGCTCGAGGAAGCGGAAGCGGCGCGCGGTCGCGCGTGCCCGATCGCGGCTTACTCGGAGCTCATGCCGGCGCCGCATGTCGGCGTGAAGCCCACGGGCGACGTCGATCCGTTCGTGCGCGGCGAGGGAGACCTCGCGTGGCGCGTCTCCGAGCAGGAGGAGCGGCGCGAGCTCGAGCCGGCGCTCTCGAAGATCGCGACTCACGTGATCGCGGAGCTCCTGAAGCTCGCCCAGGGCACCTCGCATCACCTCTCGCACTCCTTCATGAGAGAGAACCCGGCCTGGCCCCGGAACCTGGCCGAGCACGCGGCGAAGCTCGAGCACGAGGCTCACGTGATCGCGCTGCCGCTCGCGCTCTCGCGCACGCAGGACGACAAGGGGCGCGTCCGCTGGACGCTCTTCGGCTCGAGCCACGACGGGCCCGCTCGGCCTTTCTGGAGGAGCTTCGAGGGCGAGAAGTGCGCGGAAGACTTCCTGCGGTTCCTGGCGTTCGGGCAAGGAGCTCCCGTGGCCTCGATCGAGGAGGCCCGGCGCGCTGGAGCGCGCGTGCTCCCGATCGGAGACGACCCGGACTTCCCGGCCTGGGCCGACGAGCCCATCCCCGACTTCGCGCGAGCGCTCGTGCTCCAGCCGAGCGAGCCCCGGGACGCCGTGCGCGCGCTCGTGACGTTCCGGCCCTTCGAGCGGCTCCCGCTCGAGCTCCAGCGTTCTTACCTCGAGCGGAAGCTCCGGCTGCTCCCTTGCCCCGAGAGCCTCGTCTTCTGGAACGGGAGGAGCTACGGGGAGCTCGCGCGGGAGCTCCCTCTCGCGACTCACGTGCCTCTCCTCCAGCTCTTCCATCACTGCGAGAACGCTTACCACGTGAGGATCCCGCAGTCCGGCTGGCTCGCGGAGAAGAACCACGAGCACGCGGGCCCCGCGGCGCCCGGCCCGCGCCCGCTCCGCCGGATCGAGCGGACGCACCGCTGGCAGCGCGTCCTCCTCGACGCCGAGCGCCACGAGCTGCCGCAGGAGGACGAGTCCGCGCACACGCACGCCGTCACGGCGCTCTTCTCTTGCTCGCCCGACGACCTCGGGCTCTACGGGAAGCCGATGGCGCGGAACGCGCAGGTCTGGACCGACAAGCACCGCGCTCTCCTCGACGGCCCGCGAGCGTCGCGCGAGGAGCTCGAGCGGGCGAAGGCGACCGTCCTCCGGGGCGGGCACTTCGGCTTCCGCTTCTTCTTCCCTCCCATGCAGGCCGGCGAGCGGTCCGTCTTCTGGCACCGGCCGCTCGTGGCGAAGCTCTCTCCGAGCGGCGTCGTCCTCCTCGAGCGGGCGCCGCTCGGCTACCTGAGCGCGGAGCGCGCGGGCGCCGAGCCGATCGTCTTCCGGCCCGTGATCGAGGACCGTCCGCTCTGGCGCGAGGCCGCGACGATCTTCGACCGCGACCCGGGTCAGCGGCGTTTCACGACGGCGTCGAACGTGAGGAAGCTCCTCGAGTGGCGCGAGCTCCTGGGCTCTCCTCTCCTCCCGTCGTTCGCCCGCAGGCTCCTCACGATCCCGAAGGAGGAGAAGCTCGGGCGCTGGCTCGCGAGGCTCCCCCACCACTCGAGCGATCCCGAGCGCGCGCGCGCCGTCTCGAAGGACCTGCGGAGGCTCGTGCGTCCCGGGGAGGGGCTCGGCTTCCACCGGGGCGTCCCTCGCTCGCTCACGTTCCACGAGACCGCGACGCGCGCGTTCGAGGAGAGTTACTGGAAGACGATCGCGGCCCTCTCGTGCGGCGATTTCCGGGAGAAGGACAACGCCGACTCGATCCGCGTGAACCAGGGCCGCACCGGAGGCGCGCGAGGAGCGGGCCGCTCCCCGGCTCCCGCGCGGGACCTCGACCGTCTCTCCGACTTCCTGCGGCGTCATTACGAAGAGACGATCGGCGCGCACGGCATGAGCGACCGCGCCGTCGCCGCCTATCACGTCTTCCGCTGGGAGACGGGCTGGGAGTTCCCCTGGTCCCAGGGCTGGGCGAGGAACCAGAGCGGCGAGGCGAGCGAGCGGAACGTCTTCTGCGTGATCCCCGGGAGGAATCGCGCCGAGGCGATCATCATGGGAGATCACTACGACACGGCTTACATGGAGGACCTCTACGAGCCCTCTCGCGGAGGAGACAGGCTCCGCGCCTCCGCGCAGGGAGCCGACGACAACCACTCGGCGACCGCGGCCCTCATGCTCGCGGCGCCGATCCTCCTCGAGCTCTCGAAGAAGGGCGCCCTCGCGCGCGACGTCTGGCTCGTCCACCTGACGGGTGAGGAGTTCCCGGCCGACTGCCTCGGAGCTCGCGCCCTCGCCCAGAGGCTCCTCGAGAGGAACCTCGCGCTCGCGGGCAAGGACGGGCGCTCGATCGACCTCTCGCGCTCGCGCGTGCGAGGGGCCTTCGTGCTCGACATGATCGCGCACGACAACGACCGCGACCGGAACGTCTTCCAGATCGCCCCCGGCGAGGGGAGGGGCTCGGCCCGGCTCGCTCTCAGGGCTCACGTGGCGAACGAGCGGTGGAACCGCTCCGTCCCCGTCTGGAACCGCGCCCCCGAGAGGCGCGGCCGCCACGGAAGGCGCGTCCCGGACGCGAGCGCGACGCCCGAGGTCGCCCAGCACCCGCGCCTCCGCGGCGAGGTCCGGCCGCGCTGGCACCCGCGGAGCTCGATCTACAACACGGACGGCGTGATCTTCTCCGACGTGGGGATCCCCGTCGTCCTCTTCATGGAGAACTACGACATCAGCCGCGAGGGCTACCACGACACGAAGGACACCATGGCGATGATCGACCTCGACTACGGCGCGGCGCTCGCCGCGATCGCGATCGAGGCCGTCGCGGACTGCGCCTGCGCCGAGGAGATCTGAGAAGGAGAGCGGAGAGTGGCCGACTTCACGCGCTTCCGGTGGTCCGCGGAGGAGGGCGTCGCGACGATCACGTTCGCGCGCCCCGAGAGGCTGAACGCGCTCGACGACGTGGCGCTCGATGAGCTCGCCCGCGCCTGCGCGCGAGCGGCCGCCGACGACTCCGTGCGGGCGATCCTCCTCACGGGAGAAGGCCGCGGCTTCTGCGCCGGGGCGGACGTGAAGTTCATGATGGAGCGAGCGATCGCCGGCATCGACGAGCCGGTGGGAGCGCTCTTCCGCTCGGGAGCGACGCGTCTCCACGCGGCGGTCGCGGAGCTCAGGAGGACTCCCAAGCCCGTCGTCGCGGCCGTGAACGGCCCGGCCGCGGGAGCCGGCGTCGGTCTCGCGCTCGCCGCCGATATCGTGTGGGCCGCGCGAGACGCGACGTTCACGCTCGCTTACACGCAGATCGGCCTGGCGCCGGACGGCGCGACGACGTACTTCCTCACGCGCCTCGTGGGAGAGAAGCGCGCGCTCGAGCTCTTCTTCCTGGGAGAGACGCTGACGGCGGACGAAGCCGCGAGGCTCGGGGTCGTCACGCGCGTCTTCGCGAGCCAAGACGAGCTCGCGAGAGAGGCGAGGGCCCTGGCGCTCCGGCTCGCGAAGGGGCCGACGGTCGCTTTCGGCCTCGCGAAGGCGTGCGTCGTCGACTCTCTCCGGGAGGGGCTCGAGTCGCAGATGGAGAAGGAGAGGCAAGCGATCGCTCGCTCGGCCGTCACGGAGGACTTCATGGAGGGGATCTCGGCCTTCGTCCAGAAGAGGCCCGCGGAGTTCAAGGGCCGCTAGACACCGAGCTTCTTTCTTCGGGACGTTCTTCGCGCCTTCGCGCCGTTGCGCCTCTGTGTTCTCTCGCGGGGTCGGGACGGGAGACCGTGCTGGATCGCGCCCTTTCATTTGGCGCTCACCGAGGTCGTGGCGGAGGCGAGACGCCCGACTCCTCGAGCCACTTCCTGAAAGAGGCCTCGTCGACCTGGCTCACGTGGCCGTCCACGGTCACGACGTTCCGCCTTCCGTCCGGGTGCGGCTGCTTGTCCCAGGCGAGCACGAGCTGCGACCCGGAGTTCGACGTCATCTGCTTCGGGAAGCCTTCGTAGGAGAAGTCGTCGCCGGAGCAGGGGCACCGGAAGACGTCTTCCGCGCCGAGCTTCACGGTGTCGGCCCGGAGACGCTCCAG
>JACQDU010000376.1 GCA_016200955.1 bacterium | reverse complement strand
TCGGGATCGCGGCCGAGGCCGTGGGCCTGACGGGCGCGACGCCGACGGACGAGAGGCCGGGATCGTCGTAGAGCTTCGCGCGCCGACCGCGTGTCCGCGGCTCAGCGCGCGCCTCGGTCCTTGTTGTACTTCTCGACGAGACCGAGCTCCTTCTGGAGCCGGACCGCCGCGGCGCGGGAGTCGCCATCGAGGAGGCCCTTCGCGAGCTCTCCCAGGAACGCTCGCACCTGCGGCCGGTCGTCGAAGTCCCAGACGACCTCCACGAGATCGAGCGCGAGGAGACCTCTCCGGCTGGCGAACGCCGGGAGCTTCGGGAGCGCTTCGAGCGCGGCCGCGGCGACCTTGGGGTCGCGGTCCCGGAGGAGACGCGCCGTCTCGAGGAGCACCTGGTCCTCCGGTAGCTCGCTCTTCGCGAGCGCCGCGAGGGCCTTCGCGCGAGCTTCGGCGAGAGGAGAGCGGAGCGCCGCGAGCGCGTCCTGTCCGCTCGGCGTCTCGAGGGCCCGGCTCTCGACGCGAAGCTTGATCGTGATCTCGTCCTGGAGCTTTCCGTCGGAGACGCGGACCGGGACCTCGACCTCCGGTGGCAGAGACGCCGTCGAGACGGGAGAGAAGCGGAGCGCGCCGCTCGTCGCGTCGAGCTCAGCGCCCGCGGGCAAGCCGCGCGACGAGAAGACGAGCCCGTCCTGATCGGCGTCGGCCGCACTCAAGGACAGAGAGAAAGCCTCTCCTCGAGCGACGGTCTGGATCCCCGGATCCGCGAGCAGCGGGCCGACCTCGTGCGCCTCGTCGAGGATCGCGATCTCGGTCGCTCGCTCGACCCTCGAGGCTCCCTCGCCGCAAGAGAAGACGGCGCGGAAGGCGCCCCGGGCCTCGCGCGGCGGCGCCCAGAAGAAGCGGCCCTCGCGCTTCCCGCTGGAGAGGGACATCCCGCGAGGCCCGCTCGCCGCGAGAGGACCGAGGTCGTGGTCGAGGGCGACGTCGAACGCGACGACATCGCCCCGCTTGACCGAGACGCGATCGGGCGCGGCGATCTTCGGGCGCGCGCCCTCGAGCACGCGCACGCGCCACGCGCGCGACGCCGAGAGGAGCCCGTCGTCGCGCCGGACGCGCGCGTCGTGGATGTCGAGGCGGAGCACGACCTGGTGCTCTCCCGGAGAGAGGGCCACGAGCGCGAGCTCCGTCCTGAGCCCGGCGCTCTTTCCCGAGACCGGCCGTCCATCGAGGAACCACCTCGTCTTGACGCTCGTCGCTTCCTCGCCCGACGTCTCGACCGCGAGCGCGCTCCCGGAGAGCTTCGTCGTCTCGTCGCGCCAGAGGAGGACCTCGGGAGCCCGCGGCGCCGCGTCCTCGATCGGGTCGAGGCACTGATAGAGATTCTTCGCGAGCTGCTCGAGGCAGACCGGGCAGAAGCGGTGCGCGCGGAAGCTCCTCATGCGGCATTCCTGGCACTGACGGTAGTAGCCCTTCGAGCGGTAATAGGAGCCCTCGAAGCAACGGACTCTCTGCTCCTGGGAGAGCGCCGGCGGGCGGAGCCAGTAGTGCCACTTCGCGAGCTCCGGGTTCGACTGGCGCGTCGTGTTCACGTGAGCCGACTCCTCGGCCTCGCCGAAGTCGGCCAGCCCGCGCGGCCATCCGTCGTCGTCGGCCTCGTCGTCGAGACCGCCGAGAGCCGAGCCGACCTCGTGCTGGAAGGTGTCCGGGAGATGTCCCGTGCGATCCACCGCGATCACGGCGGGACGGCCCGCGTGGCCGGTCGCTCGGGCTTCGGGCAGGTTCGCGCACACGATCACGAGGTCGGCGTCGGGAGCGAGCCTCGCGTACTTCCTCGCCGCCTCGGCGTCGCAGTCGAGCGCCCCGAAGAAGCCCACGCGCGCCCCGAGCCGCGTCTTCTTGGGCGCGCTCGTCTCCTCGACCGCCGTCACGCGGTGAACGTTGAGCGAGCGGGCGAAGCTCCGGAACGGCTCGAGCGCCGGGAGAGCGCTCGCGATCGAGTCCGCGGCCTGCTCGAAGCTCGCGATCTCTCCCTGGGCGAAGCCGTCCGAGACGATGACCACGTCGATGCGTCTCGCGGGACTCCCGGTCGACAGGAGCGTCTTCACGTCGGTCACGCCGAGGTCGTGGAAGACGCGCGCGCGCGCCTCGTCCGGCTGCGTCTTCCTGGGAGGCCGGGCCTTCCGCTGCTTCTCGACGAACTTCCGTGCCTCGTCCCTCGTGACGCTCTGGCCGTCCTGGGAGACGAGGTCGCCCGCGCGCAGGCGCTCCTCGTCTCGCGTGAGCCACTCGCCTTCGCGGAAGACGAAGCCGTCCTTCCCCGAGTGAGGAAGGCCGCGCGCCTCGGCCACGAGAGCGAAGGCTTCCGCTGCGGCGTCGGGCTCGGCGTCGACCCAGGCCTTCACGCGCTGGTCGCCTCGAGACCAGAGGCCGAGGTCGTAGAGGACGAGCGCCGCCGCTCTATGCGAGGCGCTCACGGAGCGATCCACCTGAGCGACGAGGTCGGCGACGGACGCTCGCGGGAGCGCGGACCAGGAGAAATCGCTCCCGTCCTCGAGCTGGACTCGCTCGGAGGAGGCGTGCTGGATCTTCACGCGCCGCCCGTCCGCGAGGAGGAGCCTCGCGCCCGCCGCCGCTCCCTCGAGGGCGTCGAAGTAGGCGCGGCGGCAGATCGCTCCGGTCCTGAGCGCCTCCGCTTCCTTCGAGGAGACGCCGTCCAGCAAGGCGAGCGCTCCCGTGAAGTCGAGCGCCGCGAGCCTCGCGCGAGCGCCCTCCAGGTTCGCGGGAGGCACGGGCTCGGCGGGCGCGACCGGCGTCGCGCCGGACGAGCTCTTCACGTCGGGCGAGGCCGTGGTCGGCGCCGGCGTCGTCTCCGCGGAGCTCTCTTGCGTTGCCTCTCGCATCTCCCGTTCCTTCGCTTCCACGGGAGGGCGAGCGGGCGGGACGTCGTCCCGGGCCTCCGGGCGCGGCGGCGCGAGGGCAGGCGCCCGTGCCGACGATGTCTCGACCGCGGGCGGCGCGAGCTCGGTCGGGTCCTCTTTTGCCGCCACCGGAGCCTCGGGGCTCTCGGACTTCTTGCCGACGAACGCGAGCACGAGAGCCGTGACGACGACCAAGGTGGTTCCCGCGAGAGCCGGCCGGAGGCGAGACACGCGCCGGGCGACGTGGCGCGGATGGCTGCTCGGGCGGCGCTCCGGCGTCTCGCGCGTTCCAGCCGCGACCGCGGCCCGGGGCGTTCGGTCGCTCACGCGCGGCCTCGGGCTCTCGCTCGCCGGTGGAGCCTTCAGCTCGGGAGCGAGCGCGACGGGGAGCGGAGCCAGCTCGGGCAAGTGACCGCCGAGGACGCGATCGATGTCCGCGATCGCGTCCTTCGCCGTCTGGTAGCGGTTCTCCCTCTCGCGCGCCGCGAGCTTGAGGACGATGCGAGCCGTCGCCTCGGAGACTGCCGGATCGACCGCGCGCGGATCGGGGCAGTCCTCGTTCAGGTGCCGCACGAGGAGCGCGACCGCGCTGTCTCCCTCGAACGCGATCTTCCCCGTCACGAGCTTGAAGAGCGTGAGGCCGAGCGCGTAGAGGTCCGCCCGGTGGTCGACCTCGCCCGCTCCGAGCGCTTGCTCGGGCGCCATGTACTGCGGCGTGCCCATGATGATCCCGGCGAGCGTGAGGTGGTTCTTCTCGTCGAGCCTCTTCGCGAGGCCGAGGTCGACCAGGCGAGGCACGCCGTCTCTCGCGATGATGATGTTGTCCGGCTTGATGTCGCGGTGGATGATCCCCGCCGCCTCGGCGCACGTGAGGCCCTGGGCGACGGCTCGCACGATCGCGAGCGCTTCCCTCTCGGGGAGCTTCGTCCTCTTCGCGAGCAGCTGCCCGACGCTCACGCCGTCGACGAGCTCGAAGGCGATGTAGTGGACGCCGCTCGCGGGGTCGATGCCGTGGTCGATGACCGAGACGATGTTCGGATGGTGGAGCGCTCCCGCGGCGAGCGCCTCCCGGTGGAAGCGCTCGACGTAGGTCGGGTCCTTCGCGAGTACCGTCGAGAGGACCTTCAAGGCCACCGGGCGCTCGAGGCTCTTCTGCCGCGCTTTCCAGACCTTGCCCATGCCTCCTTTCCCGAGGAGGGCGAGGAGCTCGTAGCCCGCGACCGTCGGGAGCGCCTTCGTCTTCGCGGCGACCGGCGCCGCGGAGACCACGGGCGGCGGCGTGGAGACTTCGTACGGGGCGGGCGTCGTCGGGTCCGGCTCGACCGCGACCTTGTCCGGCGCGAGAGTCAGGGCGATGAGAGGAACCGTCTCCTCCTCGGAGACCTTCCTGGCGTGCACGGGCGAGGGCAGGAGAGACGTCGAGGTCGTCGAGACGGCCGGCGGAGGAGCGGTTGCGGCCGGGGCCGTCACGCCTTCGAGCGGCGGCGGAGACTCCTGCGCCGGCGCGGGCAGAACGTCGCTCACGGAAGACTTTCCCTCTCGGGGCGCTTCCCCGAGTTCTGCTCCCCTCACCCCGTGCGACGGTTACCGAGGAGAGATACGGCGCGCCGCTCGGGCCGTTGGGACCCGACTCGGTTTCCTCCGTGAAACGGAAGCGTCTCGCGTGAATCTCATGAAAGGAACCGGGCCCGCCGCGCCGCGGCGCGAGAGGCGCGTCAAGTGCTTCCTCTCGTGCACGCTCACGGATGGCAACGCGGTGGGTTCGAGGTATGCTCACCGCCCTTCCGAGGTCGCCACGCCGGCAGCGTGCCGCGCGCGCGGTGACCGACAGTCATTCATTGGAGAGACCATGGCCAAGACCGAGACGAAGACCCAGACCGCCGCTCCCGTGAAGCCGATTCCGGACGGCTACCACACGCTCACGCCGTCGCTCGTCTTCACCGACTCGAAGAAGGCGATCGACTTCTACAAGAAGGCGCTCGGAGCCGAGCACCTCATGAGCTTCAACTGTCCCGACACGGGCAAGGTCGCCCATGCCGAGATCAAGGTCGGCGACTCGATCTTCATGCTCTCGGATGAGATGCCCGCGATGGGCTGCACCTCCGCTCAGACGCTCAAGGGCTCGCCAGTGAGCATGTACGTCTACGTCAAGGACTGCGACGCGGCCTTCAAGCGCGCGGTCGACGCGGGCGCCACGGCCGTGTTCCCGCTCGCCGACATGTTCTGGGGCGACCGCATGGGCGCCGTGACGGATCCCTTCGGCTACAAGTGGACGCTCGCGACGCACAAGCACGACTACACGCCCGAGCAGATGGCCGCGGGTCAGAAGGCCTTCGCCGAGCAGATGAAGGCGAAGATGGCCGCGCAGGGGAAGAGCTGCTCCTAGTTTCGTTCACGAGATCCGAGCAAACGCACGGCGACCGGGCTCATGGCCCGGTCGCCGCTTTTCCGGAGCGCTCTCGTCGCCTTACTTGTCGCCCTCTCGCGGCGGCTTCTCGATGGTCACGGGCCCGAAGTCGTCGAGCGAGGTCCCGTGGAGCGAGGACCGCCGGCAAGCCGGCGGCCCGACGACGACGACGGCGAGAGAGGCCGGGTCGTAGAAGCGCGCGGCCGCGGCGCGCACGTCCTCTCTCGTGACGGCGAAGATGCGCGCGCGGAAGGTGCCGTACCAGTCGTCGGGCAATCCGTCGAGGTCGGCCTCCGCGAGGGCGCGAGCGCTGTCGGCCGCCGTCACGAAGTGGCCGGGGAAGCGCCCGAGCACGGCGGCCTTCGCCGCCTGGAGCTCGTCCGCCGACGGGCCGTCCCTCGCGAGCTTCCGCGCCTCCTCGGCGACGAGGGACAGAGCGTAGCTCGTCTCGCTCGCGCGGCTCTGGAAGTCCACGCGCACGAGCCCCGGCACGAGCGGCGGCGCGTCGAAGCTCGAGTCGATCGAGTAGGAGAGCCCCTCGTCCGCGCGCACGCGAGCGGAGATCCGCGACGTGAACGACCCGGAGCCGAAGATGTGGTCGGCGAGGACGAGCGCCGGCTCGTCGGCGCTCCCGGCGCCGATACCGAGGCGGCCGAGCTCGACGTAGCCCAGGCTCATGTCCGGCCGCTCGACGAGCCGCACGCCGCTTCCGTTCTCGTCCACGGACACCTTGAGGAGCGGGGCCCAGCCCTTCTCGCCCGCTTCCCAGTCGGAGAAGAGCTCCGAGAGCTTCTCGCCCATCGCCTTCTCGTCGAAGGCGCCCGAGACCGCGAGCACGATCCGGCCCGGGGCGAAGAACTTCCTGTGGAAGGCCACGAGGTCGTCGCGCGAGAGGGCCTTGAGCGACTCCTCGGAACGGAAGCGCGCGAGCGCGTGGGCGCCGTAGCACGCGACCCTCACGCGGCGGGCCGCGATCACTCCCGCGGAGTCCTCGTCGTTCTTCGCCTCGTCGGCGGCGTCGTCGCGCGTCCGGTCGAACGCGTCCTGGGCGAACTTCGGCTTCCTGAGCACCGCGGCGAGGAGCTCGAGCACGCGATCGGCGTGGCGCGCGTGCGACCACGCGTCCACGACTCCCCTGAGGTCGCTCGAGTCGCCGTCGATCGACGCCGCGATCTTGTCGAGCTCGTCGTCGAGGGCCTCGGACTCCATCTCGTCCGCGCCGCCCTTCCTGAGGAGCGCGAAGACCATGCTCGCGAGGCCCTCTTTCCCCTTGGGGTCGTAGACGGAGCCCGTCTTCACGTAGGCCCGCACGCGCAGCACGGGAAGCGCCGGGTCCGCGACGAGGTAAGCCGTGAGCCCGTTCGCGAGCTTGAGCCGGTGCTTCGCCGGCGCGGGAGGATCGAACGCGAGCTCGGGGTAACGGATCTCGCGCGGGTGAGCGGGCGTGTCGTCGCCGATCGCGAGCCTCGCTCCCGCGAGGGCGGCGAGAGGGAGCGCGAGCAGGAGAGCCGGTCGCCTCATCGTGACCTCTCCCCGTGGCTCGGCGGCACGCGGTGGCCGTGATGCGGAGGAGGAGGCCCGCGCTCCGGCTTCGGCTCCTCGGGCGCGTCGTCGGGCCTCGGCTCGGGCGCTCTCCGCCGGAGCACGCCGACCGTGCTCCCTCGCTGGACGAACGTGCGGGCGGCGACGCGGCGCACGTCTTCCTTCGTGACGCGGTTCGCTCTCTCGGGACGGTCGAGGGCGCGCCGCCAGTCTCCCTGGATCGTCGCGGTCGCTCCGAGTCTCTCGCAGGTCCCCTCGAGGTCCTCGAGGCCGCGCACGTGCTCGGCCGCGATCCGGTTCTTGGCCCGCTCGAGCTCCTCGTCCGTCACGTCCTCGGAGACGATCGACGCGACGTCGGCCCGGAGCGCGGCCTCGAGCGCCGCGAGGTCGGTGTCCGCCTTCGCGCGCGCTCCGACCTTGAAGCGCGAGGCGAACCGCCGGACGTCGTCCGACGCCTCCGTCGTGATCGCGATCTCCTTCGCGACGACGAGGTCCTGGTAGAGGCGCCCCATCTCTCCCGACAGGATCGAGGCGATCACGTCGAGCACGTCGCGATCGGGCGAGTCACGCTCGGGCGTCTTCCAGTAGATCTCGACGCGCGCCTCGGCCTCGGCGTCCACCGTGAGCCGCTTCTCGCCGGGAGCCGTGGGCTCCGCGGCCGACACGGGAGGAGGCGCGCGACGCCGCGGGACCTTCCCGAGATAGCGCGCCGCGAGCGCGAAGGCCGCGTCGGGGTCCACGTCTCCCACGAGCACGCACGTGGCGTTGTCGGGCGAGTAATACGTCTCGTAGAAGCGCCGCGCGTCCGCTCGCCTCATGCCGTCCAGGTCCTTCGACCACCCGAGCACCGGGTGCCCGTAGGGGTGAGGGCCGTAGACGACGGCGTTGAGCCCCTCGTTGTAAGGACCGTCGGGGGAGTTCTCGTCGATCCGCCGCTCCTCCTTCACGACGTCGAGCTCGGCGTACCACTCGCGGAAGACGGCGTCTCCGAGGCGGTCCGCCTCGAGCCACATGAAGAGCTCGAGCTTGTTCGACGGGAGCGTGACGACGTAGCAGGTCGTGTCCTCGCTCGTGAAGGCGTTGAGCCCCGTGCCTCCCGCTTGCACGTAGAGGTCCCAGAGCTCCTCCTTCCTGTCGTTCGCTCGCTCCTCGAGGAGGAGACGAGCGTGCTCCTCCTCGGCGGCGCGGAGCTCGCGGAAGAGGCGCGCGTCGGGCGAGTCCTTGACCGCGAGCGCGACGACCGCGCGCGCTTCCTCGGCGGTCGCCTCGAGGGAGTCCGTCGCTCCGAGCGCGAGCGCGAGGAGTCGCAGCTCGGCCGACCTCGCCCGGGCGAGCCGCGCGCGCTCCTCGGAGCGGAGGCGCAGGAGACCTTCCTGCCCGAGCCGGGCGAGGATCGAGGTCCTCCTCTCCCACGCGGCATCGAGCTGGTCCGCGAGATTCTCTCCCAGAGAGGCGTCCTTGACGCCGATCCGGTGCGTCCCCTTGAACATCATGTGCTCGAGGACGTGAGCGAGCCCCGTCTTCCCCGGCTGCTCGTCGACGGAGCCGACCTTGAACCACATGGCGCACGAGACGCGCGGCGCGCGCCGGCGCGGCGCGACGAGGACGCGAAGGCCGTTTTGGAGCACCTTCTCGCGCACGTCGAGCTTGACCGAGAACGGCTCGTCTCCCGGGTCCTTCGCGGCGGCGCTCGCCGCGAGGACCAGGCAGGCGCCGAGCGACGCGATGAGAGGTCGCCTCGTGGGAAAGCGCATGGCTTCCTTTCGGGGAGTCCGGGAAAGGATACGGACGCGGAGAAGCGGCGTCTACGGCGCGTGCGGCTAGCGGGTCTCAGTCGTCGTCGCGGGACTCGCCCCAGAGCGAGCCGAGGTTCCGCGTCGGCCGGGTCGGAGTCGCTCGCTGGGAGTGGCCCGCGGGCTGCTCGGGCCCCGCGGCTTCCGTGAGGCGGGCGTGCGGGTCTCCCTTGATGACCAAGAAGAGGTGCTGCTCGTACGTCCGCGGCCCGCGCTCGCCGATCTTCGCCGCGGTCTTGAGGAGCGTCCGCGGGCGCGCGTGGATCGAGAACGCTCGCTCGAACTCCCACTTCATGTCCGTCGCGCTCCCGCGCTCCTCGAGGTCGGGAGAGACGCGGCGCAGGAGGAGCTGCGCGAGGTCTCGCTCGAAGTGAGAGCGGCAGACCTCGTGGCCGCGGTGCTCCGTGTCGGCGAACCTGGAGTCCTGGAAGCGCGCTTGCCTCAGGTGCTCGCGGTCGATCGGGCCGACGTCGCCGCGGCGCTCGGCTCGCTTGAGGTCGAGCACCTGCGCGAGGTCCGTCGCGACGATCTGGCGGCGGAGGTGCTGGTAGGGCACGTATCCCGTGAGCATCGTGAAGGCCACGAGCGCCGCCGCGTAGACGTCCGTCGCGGTCCCGTGGTGCGGGCGCTCGCTCGCTTCGCCGGTCAAGCCGAGCAGGGCCTCGGGCGGGGCGTAGAGCGGGGTCAACTCGATCGGAGGCACGCTCTCGTCGCCCGCGTTCAGGCGCTCGAGCGCCTCGAGCGTGCGGACCCCGCCGCCGTCTATGAGGACTCCGTGGAAGAGGCCGTCCTCGAGCGCGTGGAAGTAGCTCCGGTCGTCGATCTCGGGCGAGGCGTGGTCGATCCCGACGAGGAAGTTCGAGAGCTTCACGTCGTTGTGCACGAGCCTGAGCGCGTGGAGCGCCTCGAGCCCCCGGAGGAGGTCGTGGACGAGCTCGAGCGCGAGCGACGGAGGCGGCGGCAGGTAGCGCGAGCCCGGCGCGCGCCGGAGCGTCACGCGCTCGAGGATCCGCTGCTCGTTGAGATGCAGGAGAGGATTCGGGAAGAGGAGCTCGAAGATGAGCGCGACGTTCCCC
>JACQDU010000424.1 GCA_016200955.1 bacterium | reverse complement strand
GTCCAATCGACTCGACGTCTCCATCGACCCCGATCGATCGAGCAAGAAGAGGACGTCGCGCGCTCCCTGACCTCTCTCTACGTTCCGCGGCGGGACGAGCGAGAGGAGCCCGTAGCAGGTCGCGCCCTTCTTCGAGACGAGGAGGACCGGCCGCGGAGCGTCGCTCTGGGTGCGCCAGCGGAGGACGAAATCGCGGTCGAGGAGCTCGTCTTTCCTCGCGAGAGCCACGGTGATCGTGCCCGAGCCCGCGCCGAGCTTCGTCGCGTGCTGCGTGCAGCCAAGATCCTGGACCTCGCCTTCTCCCTGGAGCTCGATCTTGATCCCGAGGGCGACGTCGCCGCGGAGGCCGGGAGCGAGCCTCGGGGGAGAGATGCGCGAGGCGTCGGGAACGCTCGTCGTGTCGCTCTCGGTGCCGTCGCCGGTCGAGGGCCGCTCGAGCGGAAGGCCCGGGACGTAACGGGGCGCGACCACGAGAGGGATCCTGAGCTCGGTCTCGCCGTCGTCGAACGCGGGGAGACGCTCGCCGTAGACGAGCTTCACGGTCGCGGCCTCGCCCGGAGGGAGGTTGCCGACCTTCACCGTGAAGACGTCGTCCCTCTCCTGCTCGAGGAGCGCGGCCCTCTTGCCCTGAGCGACAGCGACGTCGTACTGCCGGCGCGCCTCTCCCCTCTCCTCGACGATACCCACGAGCTTCTTGCCCCCGACGTGGAGCTCGAAGCGCGAGACCGCCGCGCTCCCGGGGAGCGGGAAGATGTAGACGGCCTCGAGGAGCTCCTTGTGCGGGTTCTCGAACGTCTGCTCGAGGGTGACCTCGGAGATCCTCTCGCGCACCTTCGCTTCGAACGAGACGGACCTGAGAGGGAGCGGGAGCCGGAGGTCCCCGCGGATCACGAGCATGCAGCCGCAGCCCGGGCGGTCGTCCTTGGCCGTCGGGGCTCGCGGGTCGTCGAGGAGCGGCAGGGTGTCGAGCTTCATTCTTCGCTTCTTTCTGGCGGCTTGGGGCCGAACGCGGTCAGGACCGCGCGGAACTTCTGGACGAGGCGCTCGGGGTCTTCCCCCGGCGACCAGCGCTCGTCAGCAACGAGTTTGAGACCGGGCTCGAGCACGACCTCACGCACGATCGTGACGGGAACCTCGAACTGAGGCGCCGGGCGCGGGACGCTCGCCATGAGCGCCTCGAGCTCGGCGTCGGAGATGCCGTAGAGACGCGACTGGATCTCGGAGAGCGGGTGGCGCCACCGCTGGAGCGCTTTCACCACCACGAGCTGGAGCAGGTGGCGCATCCCGTACCGTGCCTTGTGCGCTTCGTAAGAGAGAGGCTTGTCGAGGATCCCGAGCGACTGGTAGTAGCGGACCGTCCTCGGGTCGGCGAGGGGGGCGACCCTTCCGTCGGGCGCCCCTTCGAGGAGGCCGAGGTCGCCGAGCATGAACTCGGCGCGGCTCGTGAGCTCCTCCAGGGTCCAGCCTACTTCGCTCGGCTTCCGGTCCATGAAGTAAAGATTACAGTATTACAGTAATACTGTCAAGTAAATCGAAGGGTGCCACTTAAATCTCTTACTATTAGTCACTTAGCCGTTGACACCGCCGGAAACTCCAGGGGGATATCCCGGATATCCCCTTGAGGTGTCCGGGTGTCGATGGTCTCGGGGCAATCCGAGAGGACCGCCCTACTTCGGGGGCGAGGGCTCGCCGACTTCCTTCGCGAGAGCGGCGCGCGCTTCCTGCCAGCGCTTCTCCGCGAGTCTCTC
This sequence comes from bacterium, assembly GCA_016200955.1. GTDB lineage: Bacteria > Planctomycetota > J058 > J058 > JACQDU01 > JACQDU01. The sequence goes on along the minus strand of JACQDU010000424.1, from coordinate 1,389 downwards.
GGCGTGCTTGAGGGCCACGAGCTCGAGCCGGAGCCTCGGGATCTCGTCTCCCAGGTCTTCCACGTCCTCTTCCTCGACGTTCGGGTCCTCGAGCGACCGCCCCAGCGCCCAGAGACGCGCGGCCGCCACGCGCAGCTCGAGGCACGCGGCTCGAAGCTCCGCGAGAGCGTGACGCGCGGCGATCGTCTTCTTGCGCTTCTCGGGCGCTGCGGCCTCGATCTTCGCGGGAGCGGCCGCGACGCCGTCGATCCACGCCTCCTCGACCGTGAGAGCGTCGAGGAGCTTGTGACGGTCCACGACGATCTTCTCCGCCGCGCCTCCGAGCTCCTTCGCCACCTTGAGCTGGTCCTCGCGCGAGCCTCCGCTCGAGCAGGCCGTGAGGGCAGCGACCGACGAAAGGCAGATCACGGCGACGAAGGCTCTCGTTCTTCTCATGCATTCTCCTCGGGGCGCGAGCGACAGGGCGCGCGCGCGGGGGCGTCTTCTCCGCCGCGACCCCGCGAGCTTACACTGTGCGCCCGCGAGGGGGAGGACGAACGTGACGAACGAGACCGATGTGAGGCTCGGGATACTCAGCACGCTCCTCACGACTCCTCATCGCGACCTCGACGCCCTCTGGCCGGTGCACGAGGAGATGGCGAAGCGCGACCCGCGGTTCTACGTGCGGCTCGCGGCGTGGTACTTCGACAAGGGCGTCTACGCCTTCGATGCGGCTGCCTTCCCGATCGAGGTCGCGGGCGACTCGCTCGAGGCGTGGGAGAAGGCGTTCCTCGGGATCACCGCCGACGGTAGCACCTCCTGCGGCGCGGCCGCCTCGGTCATGCGCAAGCGGAAGCAGCGCGTCGAGCAGATCGTGCTCGTGACGGACGAGGAGGAGAACACGCTTCCCTTCATCGCGGACGAGCTCAGGAAGTATGTCGAGGAGCAGGAGCTCGACGTCCAGGTGATCGTCGTCCGCCTCGGGAAAGCCCTCTCTCACGTCGAGACGCAGCTCAGGAAGGCCGGCTTCGAGGTCTCCGTCTTCCGCTTCACGGGAGACTACTACGCTCTCCCGAACGTGATCCCGTTCCTCCTCCAGCCCTCGCGCGTCGACCTGGTGCTCGAGATCATGGAGCACCCGCTCCCCGCTCGGGAGGTGAGCCATGCCTAGCCCGAAGAAAGGCGCTCTCCAAGGAGAGTGGGTGCTCGACGAGCTCCTGGGAGAAGGAGCCTTCGGACAGGTCTGGTCCGCCCGCTCGCAGGCGGACTCGAAGAAGCGGGCCGCGGTCAAGGTCCCCCGCGACGAGCGAGGCGCTCACTCACATCGTCAAAGAAAACGCGCTTCTGACCCGAGCTTCCCTTCGGTTAAGATGAGGTCACAGGGGAAGAACCGGAAATGCGCGTCCTTCT
>JACQDU010000423.1 GCA_016200955.1 bacterium | reverse complement strand
CGGCCGGACGACCGTCCCGGGCGGCATGAGCGGAAGGGCGGCCTTGATCGCCTTCTCCACCTCGAGCGTCGTCGCGAGCGCGTTCGCTCCCGGGAGCTTGTCCACCATGAGGAGCACGGCGTTTTCGACGCGCGCTTCCTTCCCTCGTTTCCACGCGAGGACGGCGTCGCCCGAGAGAGGGCCCGACGACGAGCGCACGAGCGCCACGTCTCCAAGGAGCACGCGTCCCCCGTCGGGAGAGCTCCTGACCGGGACCATCGCGAGCTCGTCCGGCGAGAGCGCTCTCCCCTCGACGAGGAAGTGAAGCCGCTGCGAGGAGCGATCGACGAAACCCGCGGGCGAAACGGCGCTCGCGCGGCGAGCGGCGTCCACGACCTCGTCCCACGCGATCCCTCGCCGCGAGAGCTCCTCGGGCCGCACGCTCGCCTCGAGGCGTTCTTGCCCTCCGCCGAAGATCGTCACGCCCGCGACTCCCGGGACGGCGAGGATCCTGGCCCGCAGGACCTTCTCGCACGCCGATCGCAGCTCGAGCGGGCTCGCGAGCTGCGCTCCCTCCCGAGCGGCCGTGACGCCGATCACGAGGAGGCGTCCCGTGGCGGCCGTGAGCCTCTCGAGCGCGGGAGCCTCGACGCCGTCGGGCAGGAGAGGAGTCGCTCGCTGGAGCCTCTCGGAGACGAGCTGCCTCGCGAGGTAGAGGTCGGTCCCCTCCTTGAACGTGATCTCGATCACCGAGAGCCCCGGCACCGAGCGCGAGCGGAGCGTCTCGAGCCGCGGCGTCCCCCCGACCGCCGCTTCCAGCGGCCCGGTCACGAACGCTTCGACGTCCTCGGCTCCGTAGCCCGGCGCTTCCGTCTGCACGTTCACGCGAGGGGGCGAGAAGTCGGGGAACGCGTCCAGGTCCGCGCGCGCCGCCGAGAAGACTCCCAGCAACAGCAGCGTCGCCCAGAGGAGCACGACGGCCGCTCGATGCTCGAGGGACCAGCGGACGATCGCGGTCAGCACGAGAGTCCTGAGCTCGGTCTCGCACGAAGAACAACAAGAACCGCAGAGGCGCGGAGGACGCAGAGCGGACGCAGAGTGCGACTTCCCAAGGTTTCCCCCGCGAAGCTCTGCGAAGCCTCTGCGCCTCCGCGGTGATCGTTCGTTCTCGGTCCGGACCTAATCGTCATCGCCGTCCTTCTCGTGCTTCCTCGGCTTCTTCTCGGGCTCGCGCTTCTTCTCCTTCTCCTCGACTTTCTTCTCCTGAGAGTCCTCGTCGGGCATGCCGCCCTCGGACTCGACGACGATGAGAGGCTTCAGCTCCTCGGCGAGGAGAACGGCGGCGCCGTGCTCGACGACCTCGGCGTTGCCCGCGACGCCCGTGACGAGGGCGCTGTCACCGGAGCGCGCGAGGAGGGTGATCTTCCTGCGAGCGAACGTCCCGGGAGCGAGGCGGACGTAGGCCCACGTCTCGCCGTCGCGCACGAGGAGAGCCGAGGCCGGAACGCGAGCGCACTTCTCGCTCGGGCGAGTCGCGAGCCGGGCCACGATAGGCTCTCCCGGCCTCGGAGGAGGCGCTCCATCGTCCATGGCATAGAGCGCCCCGAGAGCGAGCGTCCCGGGCCTCACGCGAGGCTCGACGCCGGAGAGCGTCCCCTTACGCTCGGCGTTCCCGAGAGCGGGGAACACGATCGTCGCCTCCTCGGGCGGACGCGAGCGCACGCGAGAGCTCGGCGAGAGATCGACGCGCGCTCTCGTGGCGCCTCGCTCGTCGATCGCGAGGAGGAGGTCCCCCGCCTGCACGCGAGCTCCGCTCGCGACCTCGAGGCGAGCGATCGTCCACGTCGCGGGAGCCTCGATCTCCGCCGCGTCGAAGCCCGAGCGCTTCTCGAGAGCGACGAGCGAGAGCGTCCGCCGATCGGCCTCGTCGACGCTCGCGCGTGCGCTCGCGACGCGCGTGCGCGACTCGTCGCGGACGCGGGGAGCGACGGAGCCGTCCTGCACGAGGACCTCGTCGCGCGAGAAGGCCTTCTCGGCCGTGTCGAGCTCCGCGCGAGCCTTCTCGCGATCGGCCTCGGCCGCGACCCGCTTCAAGGCCAGCTCGAAGCGAGCGTCGGGAGAGACGTGCGGGACGAGCGTGAACAGCTTCTCTCCCGACGAGACCTCGAGACCGGCCGCGAGAGGCGGCCCCGCTCGCGCGAGCACGCCCGCGAAGGGAGCGCGGACCTCGTGAGCGCCTCCGGGCGCGATGACGATCTCTCCCGGAGCCGTCTCCTCCTCGCTCGCCAGGGCCTCGGAGACGACGGAGCAGCGGACTCCCGCGCTCTCGGCTTCCTTCAAGTAGATCGCGCGCTCTCCGGCGACGACGACGACGGGGGCGCGGCGGCCGATCGCCCTGTCGGCCCTCCGCTCCTTCTCGATCTCCTCGAGGGAGAGCTGCCGCGCGATCCACGCGCCGACGCCGAGCCCGGCGAGCACGAAGAAGGCAGCAAGGAAGGCGAGCGCTCGCTTCACCCGGTCTCTCTCCGGCACGAGTCTCGCGGTGCCACATGAGGCCGGCGTGAACCGCGCGTGACAAGAATTCATGGAAGCCGGGCGGGGCCCGCGCCGCTCGCTAGAATGGCCGCATGCGCGTGCTCCTCGTGGAGGACGAGCCGAACGTCGCGGCTTTCGTGAAGAAGGGCCTCGCGGAGGAAGGCTTCTCCGTGGACCACGCGAAGAACCGCGAGGACGGCCTCCACATGGGCACGCGGGAGAGCTACGACGTGCTCGTCGTGGACCGGCGCTTGCCCGACGGAGACGGCGTGGACCTCGTGCGCGAGGTGCGCGGGCGAGGAGTCGGGACGCCGATCCTCGTCCTCTCCGCGCTCGCCGACCTCGAGGCGCGCGTCGCGGGGCTCGACGCGGGAGCCGACGATTACCTCGCGAAGCCCTTCGCTTTCACGGAGCTCGTCGCTCGCGTCCGCGCTCTCCTGCGGCGCGGGAGAGCGCCCTTGCCCGCGGTCCTCAAGGCCGGCGACCTCGAGCTCGACCCGGCGAAGCGGAAGGTCCTCTCGAACGGAGCGCGGCTCGACCTGACGCCGCGCGAGTTCGCTCTCCTGCACCTGTTCCTGCGCTACAAGGGAGCGACGCTCTCGCGCACGACGATCGGCGAGCACGTCTGGGACTACAACTTCGACAGCTTCTCGAACGTGATCGACGTCTACGTG
>JACQDU010000347.1 GCA_016200955.1 bacterium | reverse complement strand
GGTCCTGGTCCTGGCGCTTTGCGGCGCTGGGATCGCGCTTCTGACCCGCGATGGACGCGGCGACGATTCCTCGGAGCCCAAGCCGGGACCTCGCCCCGCCGACCGGGGAAGAGCCGATCTCAGAGACGAGCTCGACGTAACCGAGGACCTCATGGTGGAGGTCGAGCGTGCCCTCGAGGGCATGCGAATGGGCGTGACTCAGATGGATTCCGCTCGAGTCCTCGGAGTGTTCGCGGACGACTTCGAGGGCGATGCGATCTTCGAAGCGGGACCCGGCCCGATCGAGCACGCCGGGCCCGTCACGATCACCGGCCGCGGTCCCGCGCGTCTCTCTCGGGCCGGGTTGGTCGAGGCCGTCGACAGGTTTCTCGCGAGCGTCGATGTCGTGACCCAGTTCGCCCTGAGCGCGAAGGACGCGAAGCAAGAGGGCGACTCGGTTCGCGGTCTCGTCGCTTGCAGCATTCAGGCGCGCAAGGGTGGCGGCACTCTCTGCATCCAGGAGAGGCTCTGGTTCCTCTTCAGGAAGGGGAAGGTCGTGTCGGCGGCGCGGCTCGAAGGCGGCCGGAAGCTCGAGACGACGGGGCGGACTTTCGTCGAAGCGACGGATTCGCTCGGGCTCACGGCTCCGGCGAACATCCCGTGCCACGACTGCAACTACAACGGCGTCTCGACGCACATCTGCGGCGGAGTGGCGCTCGGCGACATGAACGGGGACGGTCTCCTCGACATCTTCGTGGCCGGCTCTGCGCGCTCGCACCTCTTCCTGAACCGCGGAGACCATTGCGAAGATGTGACCGAGAAGGCGGGGCTCGCCGAGGCTGCCGGGAACGGCGCGATCTGGCTCGACTACGACGGAGACGGATGGCTCGATCTCCTCGTGACGCGGATGTGCCATCCGGACTCGAAGCACGCGAAGTGCTCGCCCACGCGGAGCGGTTGGTGCGGCGGGAAGGGCTGTGCCGTTCAGCTCTATCGGAACAAGGGCGACGGGACCTTCGAGAACGTCACCGAGAGAGCCGGCCTCCGTTGCACGGGCATCGCCATGTCGGCCTGCGCCGCGGACGTGGACGGCGACGGCAACCTCGACGTGTACGTGTGCCGGTACGGCTACCTCACGCCGACCACCTACGACCCGGAGGTCTATGACGTGCCGTGGGTGCAGCCCGACCCGCCCTACAACGCGAAGAACGCTCCGCCTCACCTTCTCTTCCACAACAACGGCGACGGTACGTTCTCGGAGATAGGCGAGAAGGCGGGCGTCGCCGACCGCGGGTGGGGCCTCGCCTGCTGCTTCGTTCACGCGTTCGGGAGCGCCGGACCCGACCTTTTCGTCGTCAACGACATGGGGAGGAATATCCTCTACCGCAACAAGGGTGACGGCACGTTCGAGGATGCGACGGCGCGGAGCATGCCCGACGACTACGGCTTCGGGATGGGGGTCGCTCGCGCCGACTTCGGCGGCGACGGCAAGAGCGACCTCTACGTCTCGAAGATGTTCTCGTCCGCAGGGGGCCGCGTCATCGACAGCATGGAGAAGAAAGGCCGTGCCCTCGAGCTCGCGAGGCTCATGCGAAAATTCGCCGAGGGGAGCACTCTCTTTCGAAGCAAGGGCGACGGGACGTTCGCCGATGTCTCCAAGGGATCCGGTACGACGAACGCCGGCTGGGCCTTCGGGACGGTCGCGTGCGACTACGACAACGACGGCTTGCCCGACATCTACGTCGCGAACGGTTACGTCTCCTCGGAGACGCAGCGCGAGATGTGAAGCCCGTTCTGGCGCCTCGTGAAGGCGTCCGGCGACGGAACGGAGAGAATCGCTCTCCGGGCGCTCATGAACCGGACGAAGGTCCTCGCCCACAAGGAGAGTGACGCGAAGGCGACCGTGGGGAACGTGAGCTTCGCCGGCGGCGCGTGCGTGCACTCGGCCTCGATGCTCGCGCTCTCGTTCAGCGGCCACGAGGAGAAGCCACTCTTCCACAACAAGGGCGGCGGGAAGTTCATCGAGATCGGGGGAGCCATGGGCGTGGGCGTTCCCCTCGACGGGCGAGGCCTCGCGGCCGGTGACTTGTTCCAGAGAGGCGCCGTCGACCTGCTCCTCGGCACCGCTTACAAGCCGCCTCTCCTCGCATTCGTGAACGAGGTCGGGACCAGGAAGGGCATGCTCACGCTGAGGCTTCGTTCTCCGTGCGGCAAGAACCGCTTCGCGATCGGAGCGCGCGTGCTGTTCGAAGGCGATGGAAGAAAGCAGCTCCAGGAGCTCGGTTGCGGAGAGAGCTTCCTCTCGTGCAACCCGGCCGAGCTCTACTTCGGGCTGGGAGACGCGGAGAACGCGAAGAAGCTCACGATCACGTGGCCTTCGGGGAAGGTCACGGCCCTCGCGGACGTTCCCGCCGGGATCGTCACGGTCATGGAGGGCGAGGGCGGCTTTCGCCACGAAGACTACAGAAAGGTCGCGATTCCCCAGACGAAGCCCGTTCGCCCGCTCCGGCAGGGGGACGAGGTCGGCTTCACGCTCACGAGCGGCGCGGGCCACAGACTCCCAGCTTCTTCCTGGAAGGACCGCGTCTCTCTCCTCCTCATCTGGAGCGCGCGCTGCACGTCGTGCGTCACCGAGCTCAAGGCGGTCCCGGATCTCGTCGCGGCGACCGAGAAGCACGGCGTCCGTCTCGTCACGGTGAACGTAGACGAGGACTCGACGAGGGCCACCGAGCTCGCGAGGACCCTCGAGAAGCCGATCCACCTGTGGCGGATCGCGGACCCCGACGTCCTCCTGAACCCCCACGAACCGCTCGTCCCGGCCGTCTTCCTCGTCGGGAAGGACGGCAAGGTCATCGCGCGCCACACAGGCACGCTCACGCCAGCGGAGCTGGAGTCGTTCCTCGACCATGCGGGGAAGTGACGGCCTGCCGGCGAGACCGCGGCGAAGGCTCGCGCTGCTCCTGGTATTGACGCTCGCGGCGAGCGGGATCGGGGTCGCGATCCTCGCCGCCGGTAAGACTAGAGAAGCGCGGATCGTCCTCACGGGAGCGCGCACGCGCGTGAGGAAGTGCGGCTGCCAGGAGGGCCGCACGACCGTCTCGGGCGAGATCCAGATCGAAGCCGGTCCCACCAAGAGCACGAGCACGGCGCTGCTCGTGCCCGAGCCCGGAGGCTTGCCCGAGCGCTCCGCGTGGCTCGCCCGCACACGAGCGCGCGAAGGCGAGCTCCTGCAGGTGGACGCGGGCGACCTCCTCTTTCCCGGCGCGGAGGCCTCGCCGCTCGAGCGCGGAGAGTGGCGGCGCCGCGCCGAGCTCCTCGTCGAGGTCTCGGGGCTCATGGGCGTTCAGGCTTACGTTCCCGGCGAGCTCGACCTCGCGCTCGGGCGAAAGGCGTTCGACGAGCTCCTCGGCCGGGCGCGATTCCCGGTCGTCGCCGCGAATCTCGTGGACGCGACGACGAAGAAGCGCGTCTTCTCGCCCAGCGTCGTCGTTCGAACGAGCGGGCTCTCGGTCGGGATCGTGGGGATCTTCGATCCCCCTCTTCCGAGCGATGACAGGGCGCAGCTCCTGGCGCGCGAGGGCCTCGAGGAGACCGACGCCGCCGCCGCTGCTCGCGTGGAGCTATCGGCGCTTCGCGGCGAGGGAGTGGACCTTGTCGTTCTCCTCGCGCACGCGTCGGATGAGGCGACTTGCGCTCTCATCCACTTCCTGGGAGACGACGCTCCCGACGTGGCGCTCTGCGCCCACGAGGCGAAGCCCGGAGCACCGATCTCTGCGCTCGAGGGGGATACCATGCTCATCGCGCGCTCTGGCTCCGCCGACCTCGAGTTCGCGAGAGTTCGCGTCGGCCGTAGGCGCCGCGCCAGCAACGTTCTCCGGGAGAGCATCCGGCTGGATGCGAGGACGCTCCGAGAGGGCCAGGACCGCGAGGTCGTGCGAGCCATCGAGCGCTACAAGGACGACCTCAAGGGGCTTGCCCTCGAGCCGGCGGTCGTGGCCGGGCTGGAATCGCCTCTCCACTCCGCTGGCGGCTTCCTCATCGGCTATCGGACAGCGGAGGGTTGCGCGTCGTGCCACCCGAGACAAGCCTCTGTCTGGCGCGCCTCGCCTCACGCCCACGCGTGGGAGACGCTCGAGAAAGCGGGAAACCACGCCGATCCCGAGTGCGTGCGATGTCACTCGGTCGGCTTCCGTCTCCCGGGCGGATTCGCCGAAGCTCGTCGCGCACGTCGCCCGGCGGGCGCGGGCTCGCTCGACTTCAGGAACGTGCAGTGCGAGTCGTGCCATGGTCCTCGGCTCGCTCACCCTGAGACCAAGGGAGTCGGCCGCCCGCCGATCCTCCAGACGTGCCGCGAGTGCCATGACGCCGAGCACGACCCGAGCTTCGATGAGAGGCGGCGCGCCGCCGCGTTCGATGGGCCAAGGCCCATCTGCGCCAGAGATTGAGCGACCCCCGGCAGCGGCGGGGCTGAGATGTGCGGAAAGCGCACGCAGCGAAGGACAACGGTCAAATGAGAGTCGGCGGAGGCCCCGCGAACGCCGGAAATCCGTCATGCGGAGTGAGTTAGCTACTCTGTTTTTTCGTTGAACCCGACCGTCCCAATTTTGTACAGATTCAACAACCCGTGAGGCCCGGGAGCCGGGTCGGGGCCGTCTAGGGATCAAGCAGCAAAACAACGCAGCTCTGGCAGTGGGTGGGTCGTCCAGGGCCGCGTTGATCTGAAGAGGGGAAAGGTAATGTCTTCGTCCGCTCGCGCGTGGGCAAGCGCCCACATAGGGTCATTGCTTATCTCCGCCGTGGTCGCAGTTGGCGTCGGATCTCTCGTGGCGGGGTGTGGTCTCAACTCGGGAGGTAATGGGTTCCCGACGCCGCCGACCGTCGTCTCGGTGACGAAGTCGTCGGGGGATGCCCAGACGGGGACTCCGGGGACTGCTCTCCCGCAGCCGCTCGTCGCGCTCGTCACGGACCAGTTCAACACTCCCCTCAACAACGTGCCGGTCGTCTGGACCGTGACCTCGGGCGGCGGGGCGGTGACGGCCACGG
>JACQDU010000346.1:3734-5604 GCA_016200955.1 bacterium | reverse complement strand
TCACCCGGACACCCTCGCGCTCGAGAGAGAACGCGGCGTCGCCCAGCCACACGACCCAGCGCGGGCAGACGAGCACCCCCTCCACCGTCTCCGCCTCGCCTCTGGCGCCGATCGGCACCCTCCCGCGGCCGCCCGAGATTTCCCCCTCGTAGCCGAGGTAGATCGAGCGGTGGTCGAACGAGGGCGCGCCCGAGACGCTCTCGTCCTTTCTCCCGGGAAGCGGAGCCTCGAGCTTCCAGGTGGCGAGCTTCTCGCCGCTCGCGCGCTCCACCATGAGGTCCCAGTGGACCTCGTCTTCCGTCACCTGATGCCGCTGGACGACGAAGCGTGTGCACCGGATGGGGGGCTTACGCGCCCCCCGCTCGTATTCCGCGGCGCAGAGCGAAGCGCCGCGCCGCGCACTCGCTCTCCCCGCGGTAGGTCGCGGCCCTGCGTGCTTCGACCTGCCTCGCTTCGCTCGGCTCACTCGGCGCCGCGAGCGCGCAGGCGCGCCCACGTGTAGATCCCCGTCGCGTGGCCGTCGGTCCAGTCGAAGCGGATCCCGTAGAGGCCGACCTGCTCGGCCGTGCGGATGCCGATATCGTCGGGGACGGTCCTCGCGTCGAGGCGAGCGACGCCCGTCACCTCGTCGACGCAGTTCGCGCAGCGACAAGCCAGGCGAAGGTCGCGGTAGCCGATCGCCGTCTTCTTGCCGTCGCCCCAGGTCACGACGAGCTTCCGCTGGGAGTCGCGGAGGTCCACGGCCTCGGGCTCGGTCGCGTCGCTCACGGGAGGTCCTCCTCGACGGCCGCGCTCCCGCCCACGGCGATCGCGCGCACGCACGCCTCCGCTCGCGCGACGGCGCGCACGCCTTCCTCGAGCGGGACCGCGTTCTCGGAGCGCCCGAGCGCGAAGTCGCGGAAGGAAGCGAGCACGAGCGGAAGCGTCGGCTCGCGCGGCCCGATCTCCTCGCGCGAGGCGCCGCTCGTGCCCACGCGGAGGAGCGAGTGCTCGGTGCGGTCTCCGAGGAGGGCGCCGCGCTCCGCGATCAGGGAGAAGCCGTCGCGGGTCCCCTCGCCCTTGAGGCGGACGGCGATCGAGAAGGTGCCTCCGCCCCGCGCTTCCAGGAGAGCGCCGAAGGAGAGACCGTCCTCTCCGGGCGATTCGTGGGCGTGCGCTCTCACGAAACCCCCGGGGAAGACGAGGCCGGCCCAGTCGAGCTGGTGGATCCCGCACGCGTAGACGGCGCGGTGATAGTCGGTCCGCGTGTCGGAGGAGATGCGCTGCGCGAAGTCTCCCTTCAGGAAGAAAGCCTGGGCATGCCGCACGGGTCCGAGCGCCTGTGCGAGCTCGGCTCCCTTCCGGTAGACCGGCTCCCAGCGCAGCGTCTGGGCGACCATGACGCGGCCTCCCTGCGAGCGGACCTCTCGCAGGAGCTCCCGCGCCTCGTCGAGCGAGTGAGCGAGCGGCTTCTCGACGAGCACCGGCTTCCTCGCCCGCGTCGCGGCCAGGACGGCCTGCGCGTGCGCTCCCGCCGGAGTCACGACGAGCACCGCGTCCACGGAGCCGTCGTGGACGAGGCCCTCGATCGACCCGTGGAAGCGGCAGCCGAGCTCGCGCGCTCGCTGTTCTCCGAGGAGCCTGTCCCGGCGAGCGACGGCGGCGAGACGCACGCCCGCGACCTCGCCCCTCGCTATGTGCGACGCATAGCGCGAGCCGTGGAGACCGACGCCGACGATCCCGATTCCGAGCGCCACGGCCGGTTATCATAGCTCCCCCTGGAGGTCCCATGCGGCTTGACGGGAACGAGGCCGTCGCGGGCTCGGAGACGGCCTCCACCGCCCGGGTGCCGGACAGGGAGGCCTGGCGCGCGATCTTCGCGCAGCGCCGC
>JACQDU010000346.1:0-3724 GCA_016200955.1 bacterium | reverse complement strand
CCGCGAGCGCTTCATGCGCCGCATGGGAGGAGGCGTCGCCGTCCTCTTCTCGGCTCCCGTGAGACACCGGAACGGCGACGTGGACTTCGACTACCGGCAGGGCTCGGACTTCCATTACCTGACCGGCTTCCCCGAGCCCGACTGCGTGCTCGTCCTCGCGCCCGATCGGCAGGAGGGCCGCTTCGTCCTGTTCGTGCGGCCGCGCGACAAGGAGAAGGAGATCTGGACGGGCCGCCGCGCCGGAGTCGACGGCGCGAAGGCTCTCTTCGGAGCGGACCAGGCCTTCGAGGTCTCGAAGCTCGACGAGGAGCTCCCGAAGATCCTCGAGAACGCGCCCAGGCTCCACTACCGCGTCGGCGTGGACCGTGACCAGGACGAGAGCGTCTTCCGCGCCGTCAGGAAAGTGCGCGACAAGCTGCGGCTCGGCGTCTCGTGCCCTCCCGTGATCCAGGACCCTCACGTGGACCTCGCGGACATGAGGCTGTTCAAGGCCCCCGAGGAGCTCGCTCTCCTCAGGCGAGCGTGCGAGATCTCGTGCGACGCGCACAGAGAGGCCATCCGCGACGTACGCCCGGGCATGCACGAGTTCACGCTCCAGGGGATCCTCGAGGGACACTTCAGGAAGAACGGCGCGCGGCGAAACGGCTACCCTTGCATCATCGGAGCCGGCGACAACGCGACGGTCCTCCACTACAACGAGAACGACTCCCAGGTCCGCGAGGGCTCGCTCGTGCTCGTCGACGCGGGCGCGGAGCTCGACTTCTACACGGCGGACATCACGCGCACCTTCCCCGCGAACGGGAAGTTCTCTCCCGCGCAGAGGAAGGTCTACCAGCTCTGCCTCGACGCGCAGAAGGCCGGGCTCGAGGCCGTGCGCGCGGGGAACCACTTCCTCGCTCCGCACGAGGCCGCGCTCGCCGTGCTCGTGGACGGCTTCCTCGACCTGGGTTTGCTCAAGGGACCCAGGGAAGAGGTGCTCGAGAAGGAGACGTACAAGGCTTACTTCATGCACAAGACGTCTCACTGGCTCGGCATGGACGTCCACGACGTGGGCGACTACAAGGTCTCGGGAGAGTGGCGGCGCCTCGAGCCGGGCATGGTCCTCACGGTCGAGCCCGGGATCTACATCTCGCAGGACTGCGAGACGGCCGCGCCCGAGTTCCGCGGGATCGGCGTTCGCATCGAGGACGACGTGCTCGTCACGTCCTCGGCGTGCGAGGTCCTGTCGTCTTCCGTGCCGAAGGAGATCGACGAGCTCGAGGCGCTTCGCCCCAGGCGGTAGGGAGCGTGTTGGCCTAGGCCGCTCGAGGCACAGTGGCGCAGCCCGGGAGACGGTAGGCTTGGCATTGGGTGATCCCAGAGCCGTGTTTGCGCTGCGTGGGGCGACTTTCGTCGCCCCCGTGTTTGCGCTGCGTGGGGCGACTTTCGTCGCCCCCGTGTTTGCGCTGCGTGGGGCGACTTTCGTCGCCCCCGTGTTTGCGCTGCGTGGTGCGACTTTCGTCGCCCCCGTGTTTGCGCTGCGTGGTGCGACTTTCGTCGCCCCCGTGTTTGCGCTGCGTGGTGCGACTTTCGTCGCCCCCGCCCCCTAGCTTGAGCACGGTCCGCTACGCAATCCTCCAGATCGGCGCGTTCGCGCTCGCGGCCGTCGTTTACTTCCTCCTCCGGGAGCACGCCGTCGAGGTCGCGCTCGTCTTCGGAGTCGCCGCGCTCGCGGCGCCGATCCTCTGGCTCATCGTGAGCTCGCTCCGGCCCGCTTTCCCCGACCGGACGTGCCCCAAGTGCGGGAAGCACACGCTCAGGCTCCTCGTGCCGGGGGAGAAGACCGGCGTGCGCTGTCCCGCATGCGGCTTTCGGGACAAGGAGCTCTACGTCCCCTTCCTGATCGACGTGGACGACGACCTGTGAGGCTCGGCTATTGCCTGAACGTTCACCCGGGAGAGACGCTGGAGGAGGTCCTCTCGGCCCTCCGAGGGCCGGTCGCGCGCGCGCGAAGGATCGTGGGAGCTCCGATCGGCGTCGGCCTCTACCTCGCCGCGCGAGCCGCGCGCGAGGTCGGGTCGTCGGAGGAGAAGGTCGAGCTGCTCCGGGGCGCTCTCGCGGAAGCGGGCGCCGTCGTCTTCACCGCGAACGCCTTTCCTTTCGGCGGATTCCACGAGGACCGCGTCAAGCGAGAGGTCTACAAGCCGACGTGGTTCGAGCCCGAGAGGCTCGCTTACACCTGCGACGTCGCGCACGCGCTCGCCTCCCTGCTGAAAGAGGGCGAGTCGGGCTCGATCTCGACGCTGCCCGTCTCCTTCCGGGCCTTCCCCCACCCGGACCTCGGGCTCGCGGGAGCCGCCCTCGGCGAGGCCGGGGCTTTCCTCGAGATCCTCGCAAGGAAGCGAGGCCGCGAGCTCGCTCTCGCGATCGAGCCCGAGCCTCGGGCGACGCTCGAGCGCGCGTCCGAGCTCGTCGTCTTCCTGGAAGACCACGTCTTCTCGGGCGAGGGCCGGGCCGCGATCGAGCGCGCTCTCTCGCTCCCTCGGGCGGAAGCGGAGGCCGTCGCTCGCCGCCGCGTGGGAGCGTGCCTCGACACGTGCCACCACGCGGTCGTCTTCGAGGAGATCGAGGAGGCGCTCTCTCGCTACGAGAAGGCCGGCGTGCGCGTCGTGAAAGCGCAGCTCTCGAGCGCGCTCGAGGTTGTCGCGCCGGGACAGAACTCGCCCGGCGTCGAGAGGCTCCGATCCTTCATCGAGCCCCGGTATCTCCACCAGACTTACTGGAAGGAGCCCTCGGTCGCGAGCGTCGAGGACCTGCCGGAGATCTTCCTGGGTGGAGCGCTCCGTCCGGCCATCGCGCGCTCGGGCGAGGTCCGCTCGCACTTCCACGTCCCGCTCGCGTGGGAGGGAGAGGGCGGCCTCGGGACGACGCGGCCCCTCCTCGAGCGGGCCCTCGGCGCGATCTCGCGCGCGACGGACCACCTCGAGGTCGAGACCTACACGTTCTCGGTGCTCCCCGAGGAGACGAAGCGGCGCTTCCAGGGAGACGTGGCGGCCATGGTCGCCCGAGAGCTCCTCTGGGTGCGAGAGCGCTCGGGCGAGAATCTCTCCCGTGACTCCCGGGAACCAGAACCGCCCACTTGAACGTATGTCCTGACATCAGCCAGGATAAGCCCCGTAGCTTCCGTCAAATCACAGTAACTTTTGGCGTTTCCTCGGCCGATGGCCCCATTGACGACGTCGTCGTGGGGCTAAGATGGCTGGAAGGTGAGCACCATGGGGGAGATCTTCGTCCTCGTCCGGGAGCCCGGAGCAGGCCCGAAGCGCGTTCCGATCCCGGAGGGCGGCGTGGTCGTCGGCCGCGTGGCGAGCCCGAACGGGATCGTCCTCTCGGGGAACGCCGTGTCGCGCGAGCACTGCAAGCTCGACCGCAAGGGAGACACGGTCACCGTCACGAACCTCTCGAAGACGGGGACGCTCAGGAACGGCCAGGCGCTCGCGGCGCCGGCGACCCTCACGGTGGGCGACACGCTCAAGGTCGCCGACGCCGAGATCGTCTTCCTCGGGCTCTACGCCGCGCCCGCACAGTCCGCGGCGCCTCCGGCCGCCGCGCCGGCGGGGATGGCGAAGCTCCTCCACCCCGAGCACGCCCAGACGGCGCCCGCTCCCGCGGGCGAGGACACGTCGTGGATCCCCGGTCCTCCTCCCAAGGAGACGGACGAGCAGAGGGTCGCACGCCTCCCCAC
>JACQDU010000345.1 GCA_016200955.1 bacterium | reverse complement strand
TCGTCTCGCCCGTCGCGCCCGTCCTCGAGAGGCTTCGCGCGCTCGCGCCGGACGTGACGGTCGAGGCCACGAGCTCGAACGACCCGCTCCGCTTCGAGCCGCCGCAAGGAGAGCCGACCGCCGTCGTGCCCTTCAACACCGATGCGAGCTACCTCGCCCCGATCGGCCCCGTCTGGCTCGGAGGCCCGGGCGCGATCGAGGTCGCTCATTCGAGCGACGAGCACCTGACGCGCGAGCAGCTCTTGCTCGGAGTCGAGCTCTACGTGCGCCTCGCCGAGCGCGCGCTCGCGTGAGGGTCTGGAAGGCGGGCTGGACCTGGCGCTCGGGCGAGCTGCGCGAGCGCGAGGCGATCTTGGTGGACGAGGATGGCACGATCGTCCTCGCGGGACCGGCGAGCGAGGTCGAGCGAGACGCTCGCTCGCGCGAGGCTCCCGTCGAGGACCTCCCACGGTTCGCGCTGCTTCCGGGGCTCGTCTCGGCTCACTCCCATTGCTTCCAGGTCCTCCTGCGGGGCTGGGCGGATCACCCGCGGGACTTCAAGGACTGGGTCTCCCGCTGTCTCTACCCGCTCGTGCTCGCGCTCGACGACGACTCGCTGGAAGCCGGGGCGCTCCTCTGCTTCGGGCAGATGCTGAGAGCCGGGATCACGACCGTCGGAGAGTTCCAATACGTCCACAACGCGCCCGACGGCACTCCTCGCGGGAACGACCTCGACCGCCTCGTCGTGCGAGCCGCGCGGAGCGCGGGGATCCGGATCGCTCTCCTGCGCACGCTCTACGACGCCCGAGCGAGAGAGGGCCAGCGCCGCTTCGCCGAGCCGCCGGCCGAAGCCGCGGCTCGCACGCGCGAGCTCGCGCGAGAGCTCGAGGGCGACCGCGCCGTCACGGTCCTCCCCGCGCCCCACTCGCTCCACGGAGCGAGCGCCGAGGCGATCAGGGCCGGCGCCGAGATCGCACGCGAGCGGGGGACTCGCTGGCACATCCACCTCGCCGAGCAGAGAGACGACGTCGAGCTCTCGCGGGAGCGCTTCGGCGCGACACCTCTCCGGACGCTCGCGGCGCTCGGCGTTCTCGACGAGAGGACGGTCGTCGTCCACGGGATCTGGCTCGACGAGAGCGAGCGCGCTCTCCTCGCCGAGCGCGGGGTGGCGCTCGTCTCGTGTCCTCTCACGAACCTCGCACTGGGAGACGGCGTGCTCGACCTGCCCGACCTCGTCCGTCGCGGAGTGACCGTCGGGCTCGGGACGGACATGAACGCGGCCCCGTGCATCCTCTCCGAGATGCGAGCCGCCGAGAGCCTCCAGCGAGCGCGCCTCTTCCGCATGGGAGTCCTTCCGAACGAGGCGCGGCCCGGAGCCGCTCCCGCGCGATCGGCACGGGCTCTCCTCGAGCTCGGGACCTCGGCCGGCGCTCGCACGCTCGGCCTCGAGGTCGGCACGCTCGCCCGGGGTGAGCCGCTCGATGCTCTGCTCGTGGACCTCGCGGATCCTTCGCTCGCTCCAGCGGCCGCTCTCGGGGGAGAAGCTCTCCTGAACGCCGTCGTCTCCTCCATGTCTCCCCAGGCGGTTTCGCACGTGCTCGTGGGAGGGGGAGTCGTCGTGAGAGACGGCGTGCTCGTCTCCCGGGAAGCGCGCGAGGCGGGGGCCCGGGTCGCACGGGGAGCCTGGCGGGGCGCGGTGGGCTCGCTTTCTTCCTAGAGCGGTAGGTGTGGAGAGCAGGAGACGATTGTCGGATTGAACATTGATCATTGATCATTGTGCGGACGGGAACGGGCGATCGCCCCGCGTCCGGCCGTCGCAGTCTTCAATGATCAGTGTTCAATGGGTCAATCGGACGTCGCGTCGCGCGACCATTCGCGTCAGCGTTCGTGGAGCGGGAGCGTCCCCTCGTCGATCAGACAGATCTGGAGCGCCCACGCCGTGTTCAGGATCTCGGAGTCCGTGGGCTGCAAGCTGTCCTGATCCGACGGCCAGTGGCCGTCCTGCTCCTGCCTCGTCGCGAGCTCGTCCTTGATCGCGGACATCCACTGCTGCCCGCGCGCTCCGCCGAGCATGTGCATGACCTGCGCCGCGTAGTAGTGGCCGTAATAGAAGAAGTGGACCCTCTCCTTCTTGTAGGGCGGGCGGAAGGGCTCAATGAACTCGAGGCCGCGGTCCACGACGGGGCCCGAGTAAGTCCCGAGAGCGTTGAGCACGGCGGTCCCCGCGGCGCTCACGGCGAAGCTCGGCGTGTTGCTCCCTTCCTCGATGCTCACGCGCCGGGCAGGGGAGCCGATCGAGTAGTAGAAACCCCCGGTCTTGTGCTGGGAGTTCTTGATGTAGCGCCCCGCGCGGTCGAGCGGGAGCTGGGCGATCGCGAAGCCGGCGTCGCGCGCGCCGCGGAGCGCCTGGATCTGCGAGATCGTGGTCGAGGCCTCGTCCCAGCGCCACATCTGATCGTGCTTGGCGGGCTGGTCCTTGTAGAGGAAGTAGCCGAAGCCGCCGTTCTCGTACTGGCTCGAGATCGTCGCCTTGAGGCCCTGCGCGATCGCCTGTTTGATCACCGGGTCGAGGCGCCCGCACTCTCCGTAAGCCTGCGTGAGGAAGAGGAGCGCGTAGCCGTGGTTGTGGATCGCCGAGTATCCCGAGGAGCCGTGCTTGAACGCCTTCCCGTCCTCCTTCTGGCACGAGAGGACGAAGCGGATCGCGCGGTCGATGTTCTCGGAGTAGGGCCCGCGACGCGGCGTCGAGCCCGCGGCGAGGAGGGCGAGCCCGGCCATTCCCGTGAGGGCGAGCTGGTTGTCGCGGCCCCACGAGCCGTCGTTCCCTTGCTTCTTCGCAAGCCAGCGCAGCCCGTCGTTGACGTTCGGCGGATCGGCGCCGCGAACGGGAGCGACGAGGACGGCGAGGCAGAGGAGGGCCGGCAGCAGGGGGCGGCGCACGCGCTCATGGTAACGCGTGCCCTCGCGTCCGTCGAAGGGCGGTGAGCGGCTACTCCGACTTCAGGTCGTAGACGAGGACCGCCTTCCGCCTGGGGCTCGAGCTCTTGGTGACGTCCTGGTCGGGCGGATTGTCGAGGACGTAAGCCTTCCGGCCGAAGACGCTCACGCCGAGCGCGTAGACGGGCCGCGCCAGCTCCGCCGCATCCTTCAAGATCGCGGTCGAGCCGTCTCCGACCGAGGGCTTCGACCAGAGGAGCATCTGGCCCGGCTTCGCGTGGTTGATGCCTATGAGGCCGTCTCCGGTCGCGGCCACGCAGGCGACGTTCACGCGTTCGTTGGTCTCGGCGACGTCTCCCGCCGGGGTGAAGCGACGGACGGAGAAGGTCCAGCCCGACTCCGGCTTGCTCAGGGTGTCCTTGGGCTGCCCCGCGACGACGACGCTCCCGTCGGAGAGCACGGCGATCGAGCGCGCGTAGATCCCGGGAGTCGTGATGTCGAAGATCACCGAGTCGGACGCGGCGTTGCCCGTGACGACCGAGTACACGTTCACGTTCATCTTCGGGCCGGCCACGAAGAGCCGCTTCGTCGCGCGGTCGAAAGCGATGGCCGTCACGAGCTCCGGGAGCCCCTGGCCCAGCCTTCCCGGGAGCGCCGGAGCGGCGTCGAGCGCGTTTCCGACCGTGAACCGCACGATCTTCTTGTTCGCGAGAGCCGCGTAGAAGTCCTCGCCGTCGCCGGCGCAGAGGGCCATGACCTTCGCCTCGGCCATCGTCTCCTGGGCGGCTTCCGTGAAGGTCGGCGTGAAGCACTTGAGGCGCTTGTCGCAGGCGACGACGAACCCCTTGCTGCACGCGGCGATCGCGTCCGCGCCGTCGAGCTGCTGCTTGAGCACGAAGAGACGCCCGAGCGAGGTCGCCCCGCTCGGAGCGCGAAGCTCGGCGCGGTCGAACGCCGCGATCGCCGCCTGGAGCTCGTCGAGGGCGTTCTGGAGCTTGCCCTCGTTCACGAAGTTCTTCGCTCGTCCCACGGACTCGTCGCCGGGGACGAGGGACTTGTCCTTGTCGCCGACGCGCAAGACGGCGCGGGCGCGTGCGGCCCCCGCGAGAGACTGCCGCTCGGCCACCGAGGCCTTCCCCGTCTCCAAGGCCTTCTCCTTCGCGTCGCGGTAAGCGCGGGAGATTCTCGCGTAATGTCGGGCGAGGTCTCCGTTCTTGGTCTGGTCGCCGATCGTCTTCTCGAGACCCTGCGCCGTCCGGTACTCGTTCGGGGCGAGCTTGTCCGAGCCCGCGGCGGCGTTCTTGTCCGCCTTGAATCGGTCCTCCAGGGCCTTGAGAGCGGCATCGCTCGCCGCGGCGAAGGCCTCCTTGGCCGCGACGAGCTTCGGCTCGGTCTCGACCGGCTTGAGCGGGCTCGCTTCCTTGAACGCCGCGTTGCCCGCATCGAGCTTGTCCTGGCCCTCGGCGAGGCCCACGCTCCTCGCCACCTTGAGCACGTCCTCGGCTTCCTCGCGCGCGGCGCTCGCGGCGCTCTCGGCGGCCGCGTAGCGCTTCGCGGCGAGCTGCATCGAGGCCGGGTCGGGCCCCGGGTCGGACGTCGTCGGGTGAGAGGTCCCGTTCTCGGGGTCCCTCTTCACGATCACGGTCGGCTCGGTCTTCGTCGCCTCGGCGATCGCCTTGTTCGCGTCGTTCCATGCCTCGATCGCGGCCTTGACGTCGCCCCGCTCGCGAGCCGCGAGGGCGGCCTTGAGCTGCTCCTGCGCCTTCTTGACCCTCTCGTCGTCCTGGTTCGCCTTCTCGATCTTGCCCTTGAGGTCGGCCTCGCTCTCGGCGAATTTCTCGCTCGCGGAGATGGCCTCCTTCGCCTCCGCGATGAGCCTGTGGATGGCGATCTCGTCGAGCTTGTCCGGGTTCTGCGCCTTCTTCTCGGCGTCGTCGAGCGACGACTTCGCCGCCTTGACGAGGCCGTCGTCCGTCTTGATCGAGTCGCGGACGGTCTTGATCTCGCCCCGGAGGGTCTTGGCCTTGCTCGCGCGCATCCCGCGGACGGCGGCGGCGGCTTCCTCGTAGTTCTTCGCCGCCCGCTCGAGGTCCTGCACCTTGGTGTCGGAGTCCGTGTGGCTCTTCGCCTCCTCGCCGGCCTTCTCGCCCTCCATGAAGGAGGCTTCGTGGTCGGCGCCGACCTGGACGGCGGCGTCGCGCTTCTCGCGGGCGACCTTCTCCGCCTCCTCGACTCGCCTCTTCGCGCCCCTCGACTTCATGAAGAGGACGCCGCCCCCGAGGAGGCCGCCGGCGACGAGCAGGAAGACGAAGCCGAGGATGCAGAGCCCGACGCTCCGGTTCGGACCGAACGCGGTGAGCGTCCGGTCGAACGCGTCCCGCATGGAGCGCTTGAGGGTCTTGTCGTGGGTCGCCGCCTTCGCCTCGGCGAGGGCGGCTCGCAGGTTCGCGCAGCTGTCCCAGCGCTCGTCCGGCTCGGCCTCGAGGCACTTCTGGACGATCGCATCGAGCGCGCGCGGGAGCTTCGGGTTCACTTCGCTCGGGAGCTTGAACTTCCCCATGGGGAGCTTCCCGGTGAACGCCTCGTAGACGATGACGCCGAGCGCGTAGATGTCCGACTTGTGGTCGACGTTCTTCGCGTTGACCTTCTGCTCGGGCGACATGTAGTTCATGGTGCCCATGCCCACGTTGTCCGCCGTGAGCGTGAGCATGTCCTCGTCCTTCTTCGAGAAGTGGGCGATCCCGAAGTCCGCGATCTTCACGACCCCGGTCTTCTCCTCGAAGAGGAGGTTGGCCGGCTTGATGTCGCGGTGGACGAGCCCCTTCTTGTGCGCGTAGTCGAGGCCGTCGCACGTCTGGAGGAGGATGTCGAAGATCTTGTCCGTGTCGATCGTCTCGGACTTGAGGAGGTCCTTGACCGAGGGCCCCTCGACGAACTCCATGGCGAAGTAGTACTGCCCCTGGTCCTCGCCGCGGTCGATGATCTGGACGATGTTCGCGTGGTTGAGGCGGACCATGGCCTCGGCCTCGCGCTGGAAGCGCGCGACGAGGTCGCGGTCGCCCGCGAGGTCGATCGGCAGGGTTTTTATGGCGACCCAGCGGTCGAGAGAGGGCTGGTAGCCCTTGTAGACGACGCCCATGCCGCCGCGGGCGATCTCGTCCTTCACCTCGAACTGGCCGAGACGCTGGCCGACGAGGCTCTTCCCCTCCCACTTCTGCGCCACGGATCAGTCCCCGCCGAAGACGACGATTCGCCCGTCGTTGCTCTTGTCGAAGACGTAGAGCCGGCCGAAGTCGTCGAGCCCCAGGTCGATCGGCTCCTCGCAGTGCTCGGGGTCCGTGATCTCCGTGAGGGCCCTTCCCGTCCCCGCGAAGACGGCGACGAGCTTGTGCCCCTTGTCGCACACGAAGACGACGTTCGCGATGCTCGCCGAGATCGCCGAGATCTCCTTGAAGTCGTGGTCGATCGGCTGGGACGTCGCCGCGCCGAGCTTGAAGCGATTCAGGCGCTTCCCGCCCTTGTCGACGATCCAGTAGCTCGTCTCCTCGCCTTTCGTGTTCGCGTTCGGCTCGAGCGGGCCCGCGAGGGTCGCGAGCACGGGGCTCGAGATCTCGTCGGTCGGGTTCGCGGGGACGGCGGCCTCGACCTCTCCCGTCGGCGTGACGAGGGCGACGAGGCGGGCGTGGTCGTCGCGGTCCTGGAGGACGGCGACGCGCTCGCGGCGGCCGGTGATCTGGCAGTCGCGGATCTCCTGGTAGACGCGCTCGCCTCCCTTGGCCCACTGGTGGTTCCCGCTCGGCTGGTAGCGGTTGAGCTCGACCTTCTTGGCGTCGGCCACGAAGATGTTGCCCTCGTCGTCCACGGCGACGCCGACGGGCTTCTTGAGCTGGCCCGCGCCGCTCGCCTCGCCGCCGAAGCGGGAGGTGGCCCAGCCGCTCTGGTCGAACCGGAGGACGGCGGGCGCGTCCCTGTCGAGGACGACGACGCTCCCCTCGGACGAGACGCCGAGCCTCACGTCGCGCGACATCTTCACGCCGCCAGTGCGCGCGAGGAACGGGAAGCCGCGCCCCTCGTTCGCGCCGTCGAAGCGGCAGAGCGAGGCGCCCTCCTTGTCGACGACGTAGAGCACCCGCGCGCCGTCGATCCGCATGCGGACGGGCTTCGAGAGCGCCGCGAGGTCGTTCCAGCTCTGGAGCGCCGTCTTCGGGAGAGGGTCGCCCTGCTTGTTGAAGTGCTTGACGGTGTCGATCTTCTTCCCCGCCGCCTCGTCCTTCACCGACGTCGCGAGGACGTGGATCATGCCGGTGAAGTTGTCGACGGCGATGCCCCGGAGGTCCTCGCCCGGGACGCCGACGTCGATGTCGGCTCCCTCGGTCCGGCCGTTCCGGTAGACGACGATCTTCTTCCGGCCGTCGTCGAGCACGTACACGGCGCCGTCCTCCGAAACGGAGAACGCGACCGGGCTCTTGAGCTCGTGCTCGGCCTCGCCCGGCTTCCCGAAGGAGTAAGCGAAGCGTCCGTCCTCGTAGCGCTGGACGCACTTCTGGTCCTTGTCGAGGACGAGCACCGCGCCGTCGGGACAGAGCGCGAGGTCCACCGGCTCGCTCAGCCGTCCGTTCCCCGAGCCCTTCTCGCCGATCGAGATCGCCTGGGCCGCGAACAGGGAGGCGACGTCGGCCGTCCGCTGCCAGCGCTTGACCGTGCGGTCCTTGAGGTCCAGGAAGAACAGGGCGGTCTCGGAGACGGCGATCGCCGAGTACTTGTTGCTGTCGCACTTCGCGGACCCGAGCTCCCGTCCGTCCGCATCGAGCTCGCGCACGAAGAGGTCGTCGGAGAAGGTGCCCGACTTCACGTCGAGGACGAAGGCGTGGTTCGCGCGGTCGAACGCCACGTCGCGGACCTGGCTGAGCGGGCCCTTCGCGGCGAAGGTCCGCTTCCATCGCACCTGCTCGGGGTGCGCGTTCTCCGCTCCCGACGACTGGAGGCGGAAGCTCTGGAGGGCGAACTTCGCGGAGCTGTCCATGATCTTGACGCTGACGCCGTAGAAGCCGGCGTCGGGCTTGCCGGGGACCTCGCGCTTGTCCATGGGAGCGACCCACGCGTTCTCGGGGACCGTCGTGCGGAAGACGCCCGGACCGACCTCGACCCCGTGCACGAGCGCGCCGCCGTCCGAGTTCCACTCGTAGTAGACGTGGCGACCGGGCTCGACATCGACGTCGACCTTGAGGTTGATCCGCGCGCGCCAGTTCGTCGTCGCGGCCGGCGTCTTCGGGAGAGGAGAGAACCCGTGGACGCGCGGCGGCTGGGGGATCGCCCACGCCTGGGGCGTGTCGCCGAAGATGTCGTAGATCTGCTTCTCGCGGACGCCGGCCGCCGTGCCGCGGCCGAGCTTCACCGTGTCGGCGTGGACCTCGACGACCCTCGCCTGCACGGCCTCGTCGGCCGAGACGAGCGCGCCCGCGAGCGCGAATGCGCCCAGCGCGACGACGCTCGCGACGTGCCCCGCTCGACGCCCGAGCGCGTTTCGGCTCTCCATGTCGGCTCTCCCGATCGCCCGGGCGCGCGGCTCGGACGACTGCTGCTCTCCCAGGCGCGTCCCCGGACTACTCATCTTTGAGGGTGAAGCGCGTGAACTTCCAGTCCTTGTCGCCCGCGAGCGAGAGCGTGTGCTCCCGCGAGACCTTGAGCCGCTCGCCCTCGACCTCGAGCTCCAAGTCCCACACCGAGCGAACGTCGGCCGTGAAGGCGCTCCGGTTCGCGGACGGCTTGAGGTCGACCTTCACGTCGCGGTGCCGGCTCCTCAGGATCTTCGCGCGAGCTTCCTTGAGTTCGCGCAGGGCCTTCTGCTCCTCCGCGAAACCGGGGGCCTGCGGATCGAGGAGCTTGAGCACCTCGTCGGGCGCCTCGTCCGCGCGGGGGAGAGCGAGGTCGAGCTTCTCGATCGCCTGCTTGACTCCGAGCACGTGGAGGCCGTCGTCGACCTTCTCTCGCCACTCCTTGAGCTTCGAGTGCCTCGGGTTCGCCTGCTCGATGCGAGCGAGGATCTCGGCGGCGACCTTCCAGTCCTCTTTCTTCATGGCATCGACGAGAGGTCCCTCGGCGCTCTGGTTCCTCGCCTCGGCGAGGCGCGCCTCGACGGCGCCGAGCTGCATCCGGGCTCCCTCGTCCTTGGCCGCGTGAGCGAGGTAAGCGTCGAGGCCGGCCTTCGCCTGCTCGAGCGGGAGGACCTCGGTGCCCTTGATCGCGTTCTGCGCCACGAGGAAGGCCGCCGCGCGCTCCTCCATGCTCGAGGCGATCGCCTTCTTGATCTCGTCGCGGCGCGGGTTGTCGGGGTCGCCCGCCTCGAGGTCCTGGAGCTTCGAGCTCGCGTCGCCGAAGTCGCCGCGCGAGACGGCCGCCTCGATGTCGCGCACGATCTGGTCGGCTTCCTTGATGTGAGCCAGGGCGACCTCGAGCAGGCCCGCCCACTTGGGATCGGCCTTCCGCGGCTCGGCCCGGCGCTGGAGCTCCCGCCAGATCTTCTTGGCCTTGAAGTCCTCGGCTTCCTTGAATGCCTGGGCGTCGGTCTCGCGGTTCTTGTCCGACTCGGAGATCGCGCGCTGCGTCTCCTCGTAGCGCTGGAGCGCCGTCGGCTTGTCGGCGGAGGGCGAGTAGCCCGGGTCCGTGTCCCTGGCGAGCTTGTAGGCCGCGAGGGCGCCGTTCAGGTCCCCCCTCTGGAAGGCCGCCTCGCCGTCCGCGTAGGAGCGCTTGAGCTCGTCGGTCGGCTCGTAAGCGTCCGCGAGCTTGAAACGACCGCCGGTCTCGGTGAGGAACAGGACGGCGTTGTGGTTCCCGTCGTCCCGGAGCGTGATCGGCTTGTCGATCTTCTTGTAGCCGCGGCGCTCGACCGTGAGCTGGTAGTTCCCGGGAGCGAGCTCCCGGGGCTTGCGCGCCTCGAGCGAGAGGATCGCGGAGGCCTTGCCCTGCGCCTGGATCGTCGCGACCGAACCCTCCCAGATCTCGGCGGGGCCGAAGACGAGGCTCACCTTGGGGACGCTCGGATCGATCGTCCCGCCGCCGCCTCCGCCGTCGCCCTGCTCCTGGCTCTTCTTCCACTGCGTGTAGCCGAAGAAGCCGATCCCGGCGACCGCGACGAAGGCGAGGACGCCCCCCACGAGGCCCGCGCTCGAGCGCGGCGGCGGAGCGAGCGTCTTCCCGCGAGGCATCTCCTCGGTGATCGCGTTCCCGATCGCGCCTTGCTCGGACTCCTCCACGCGCTCGAGCTGGCGGGTCTGAGCGTCCTGGTCGAACGACTCCGCGCCCTCCGCGGTCGTGTCGTCGACGCGCTGCGCGGCCACCGTCCTTCCGGACGGAGTCGTGAGAGAAGACCGGCGGCGCTTGTCCGTCTCGGTCGGGGTCCTCCGCGCGCCGCCCGAGAGGTAGTAGTCCTCGTTGTCCATGAACTCGCGGAGGTCGTAGAGGAGGGCCTTCCCGTCGGCGTAGCGCTCCCCCGGGTCCTTCGCGAGGAGCTTGAGCGCGACCTCCTCGAGGAAGGGCGGCACGTCGGCGTTCCGCTTCCGCGGCGGCTCGGGTGGCTCGTAGACGTGCTTGAAGATCAGTCCCGCGGGGCTGTCCGAGGTGAAGGGGAGAGTGCCCGTGAGGAGCTCGTAGAACATGACTCCGAGCGAGTAGAGGTCCGCTCTCCCGTCGAGCTGATCGCCGCGGCCCTGCTCGGGCGAGATGTAGTTCGGGGTCCCGAGGATGATCCCCGACTGCGTGAGCTCCGTCCCCGTCGAGGCCGCCTTCGCGAGGCCGAAGTCCATGACCTTCACGTTGCCCTGGCGGTCGATCATGACGTTCGAGGGCTTCACGTCGCGATGGATGACGCCCTTCTCGTGCGCGACGGCGAGCGCGCTCGCGACGGCGATCGTCGTGTCGACCGTCTCCTCGAGCGTGAGGCGCCGCATGCGGCGCATGCGCTGCTGGAGGTCCTCTCCTTCGACGAACTCCATGGCGAAGTAAGGCGTCCCGTCCTCGATCCCGTAGGCGTAGATCTGGATCACGTGAGGGTGGATGATGTTCGCGGCCGCCTTCGCCTCTCTCTGGAAACGGTCGATGAAGCCCGGCATCGTGGCGAGCGTCCGCGGGAGGACCTTGACCGCGACCGGCCGGTCGAGCGAGATCTGGCGAGCGCGGTAGACCTCGCCCATGCCGCCCTGGCCGATCTTCTTCTCGAGGGTGAAGTCTCCGAGGCGGCGCCCGACGCCGGGAGCCTCCCCGCGCTGCATGGCCTCGGTCGCTCCGGGATCGGACTGCGCGAGCCCCGACGAGGAGGACCCGGTCCTCGTGGGAGGAACGGGCGTGCGCCCGGGCGGCGGCGGAGGAGGCGGCGGAGGCGGAGTGCGCCGGCCCGGCTGCTGCATGGGCAGAGGCGTGCTCGCGGCGGGAGGCGGCGTGGCGGGGCGCGCGGCCGAGTCGGCGTCGTCGACGAAGCCGCCCTCGGCGTCGAAATCGAGCGTGACCTCGGAGCCGGGGTCTTCCTCGGGCACGGGCTTGTGGTTGCCGGTCACGTCGGTCCCGGGGTCTTCTACCACGATCGCTCCGCCTCTCCCTCAGAGCTCGACACGCTTGCGCCGTGACGCGTCAACGAACGCGGTGTCGTTGCCATCGCTCTCGGTGGCCCCTTGTCCCCATGGGTGCGGAAGTCGCGGAGTCTGCGGGCGTTCTCAGGGCGCCCCGGTCCCCGAAACTCGAGAAGATAACGCCAAGAGAAAGATCCTCTTGGGTACCAGACCGGCCTTCGCATGTCAAGGCGCGGGGAAGTCGCCGTGCGCGGGTTCCCCCGTGGAAACGTGAAGCTTCGTCGAGTCGTCTCTCGTCGAGATCGGACCGCGGCGAGGCGACTCGCGCGGTGTCACCGCCGACCCTCTCATCGCGATCGTGCGACCCACGGCGAAGCTCATGAGAGAACCGGAGCGCCCGAACCATGTGGCGGCTTCTTCGACGATTTGAAGCCCGACGTCGAGCCTCACGAAGTCGAGCAGTCGATCAGGGAGCGGGCACGGGCTTGACCCGGTGCGTCGTTAATCCGAGCCGCACTGCGGCGTTGCGAGCGCGAGCCCATTTCTCTTGCGACGCGTCTCTGCAAAACTATAATGAAGTGACCGTTAACGGCATGGCGCGCTCTCTCTCCCTGGAGCGAGGGCGCGAGCGAAGCCGTTGCGGAAGCCGACCGAGAAGCCCGTTGCCAGGTATCGGTCATGGCTCGGTGCTGGTTGGTGGAGGGGTGGAGGCAGCCATGGCGACAGCGCTCCTCGACCGCCAGCCCGTGATCGGCGTGATCACCAACCCGAACTCGAAGAAGAACCGCCGAAAGCACAACCGCGTCGCCGAGCTCGAAGCCATCGTCGGCGAGCTGGGAGTCGTCCGGCAGACTCCTTCGACGGATGCGATCGGCCCCGTGATCGACGAGTTCGTCGAGCGCGGCGTCGACTTCTGGGTCTCGGACGGCGGCGACGGCGCGCTCTTCTGGATGCTCAACAAGGCGCGCGAGACGCTCGGCGAGACCTCGCAGTCCTTGCCCTCGCGGCTCCGCTACGCTCTCCCGACGAACAGCTGGACGATCGACTACGTCGCGCGCCGCGCCGGCATCCGCGGCAAGGCCGAGGACATCCTCAAGAAGCTCGTCTCGATCTACCGTTCGGGCTCTCCTCTCCAGGAATCGATCATTCCGTCTCTCGTGTTCACGGGAATGCAGGAGAGGAGCGGAAGGCTCGAGCCCTTCGAGAAGATCGGCTTCGCGAGCGCGATCGCGGGCGTCGGGAATCGCTTCTTCGACAAGTACTATCGCGCGAGGATCCCGGGCCCCAAGGTGATCGTCGAGGTCGTCTCGAAGACGGCGCTCTCGTTCGTCGTCGACCAGACCCCGGTCGTCGGCCGCTTCTTCCCCGCCGAGTGGCTCGCTTACGGGAGAGACGTGCTCGAGACGATGCCCGCGCGCGCTTGGGCAGACGGACACGAGCTCGAGGCGCGCGACTTCTCCGTGATCGCG
>JACQDU010000344.1 GCA_016200955.1 bacterium | reverse complement strand
CGACTTCATCGCCGCGGCCGAGGCCTACACGGGGATCCGGATCGACGTCCTCCCGGCGCGGGAGGAGGCGCGCCTCATCTACCTCGCCGCGCGCGAGGCCGTCGAGCTCCAGGGGAGAACGGCCCTGTTCATCGACATAGGCGGCGGCTCCGTCGAGGTCACCGTCGGCGACACGCGGCGGAGCTATTTCTCCGAGAGCATGAAGCTCGGCGTGATCCGGCTCTCCGAGAGGTTCCTGAGAGAAGACCCTCCGTCGGCTCGCGAGCTCAAGGAGCTCGAGGACTTCGTCGAGCGAGAAGCCGGCGCCGCCCTCGCTCAGGTCCGGCGCATCGAGTTCGCGCTCGCGGTGGGCACCTCGGGCACGATCCTCGCGCTCGCGGAGGTCGCGGCGCATCGCCGCGGGGAGAGGACCCAGGGCGAGGCCTCGCGCGAGCGACCGGCCGCGCTCTCGCTGGACGAGCTCTCGCAGATCAACGCTTTCCTGACGAAGCTCCCCGAGCGCGAGCGGGCAAAGATCCCCGGGATCACCGGACGCCGCGCGGCGACGATCGTCGCGGGCGGCCTCCTCCTGGAGAAGCTCCTCCGCCTCGCCGGAGCACGCTCGATCGTCCCGTGCGACCGAGCTCTCCGGGAGGGGCTGATCCTCGATTACCTCGAGAAGAACCGGGACAAGCTCGCCCTCCTGGACGAGCACCGCTCCCCGCGAGAGAGGAGCGTGTTCGACCTCGCCCGGCGCTCGGGCTACGACCGGCCGCACGCGCTCCACGTCATGCGGCTCGCGCGCGAGCTGTTCGACCAGCTACGGTCGGTCCACCGGCTCAAGCCGCGCGACCGGGAGCTCCTCGAATACGCCGCGGTCTTGCACGACGTCGGCCAGAGCATCAGCTTCTCGCGCCACCACAAGCACAGCTACTACCTGATCCGAAACGCCGACCTGCGCGGCTTCGACGCCGTCGAGATCGAGGTCATGGCCCAGCTCGCTCGCTACCACCGGAAGGGCCTGCCCTCCTCGCGGCACGAGGCTTACCGCGCGCTCCCGGGAGAGAGACGAGCGGCCGTCCGCGGCCTCTCCGCTCTCCTGCGCATCGCGGACGCGCTCGACCGGAGCCACTTCCAGGTCTCGAGCCACGTCGTCGCGCGCGTGACCTCGCGCGAGGTGAGGCTGCGCGTCGTGACCGTGGGCGACGCCGAGATCGAGGTCTGGGCCGCCGCGCGGAAGAGCGACCTCTTCGAGGAAGCCTTCGGCCGCCGCCTCCGCGTCGAGGTCGAGGCTCGCCCCGAGCGCGCTCGCGTGACCGCCGCCGCGGGGGCGTGAGGCTCGTCAGCTCTTCGCTTCCATGAGAGCGCCGCGGAGCACGATCCCCGCGCACGTCGTGAGGTCGACGAGAGGCCGCCTCGCGTAGTGCTTGGCGTAGAAGCGCCACATGCTCCGGTGCCTCTCGAGGAGAGCGCGGGGGCGCGCCTTTCTCGAGCTGCCGCCGATCCGGTGGACGACGACGGCCTCGGGCGCGTAGGCGACGGCGAAGCCCGCGCGGCGCACGGAGAGGCAGAGGTCGGTGTCCTCCGCGTAGAGGAAGAAGCGCTCGTCGAAGCCGCCCACGGCGGCGATCGCCTCCTCGCGGAGGACCATGGCCGCGCCGGAGACCCAGTCCACGGCGACCGGCGCTCCGCTCTCGGGGAGGTCGCTCCCGAGGTAAGCGCGCGAGCCCCGGTTTCCCGGGAGGAGCTTCGTGAGGAGCGAGTAACGATGGAAGAACGCGGTCGCGTGAGACGGAAAGGCTCGCGCGGAGAGCTGCCGTCGGCCGTCCTCGTCCAGGATCCTCGCTCCGAGGACGCCGAGGTCGCGGCGGCGCTCGAGCTCTCTCCCGGCGACTCCCAGGACGTCGTTCAGGATGGCGGCGTCCGGGTTCAGGAGGAGAGCGTGCCTCCCGCGCCTCGCGGCGAGGCCCTGGTTGCACGCGTGGGCGAAGCCCAGGTTCCTCTCGTTCACGATGAGGCGCGCGCCCGGATGCCGCTCGCGCACGAGCTCCGCGCTCCCGTCGCGCGAGGCGTTGTCCACGACGATCGCCTCGTGCTCGACCTTCGAGAGCGCGAGCGACTCGAGGCAGCGCGAGAGGAGCTCGCGCGCCCGGTAGTTGACGACGATCACGGAGAACGGGAGGACGCGCGTGGGCTCGCTCACGGCCTTTCACCAGCTGCGGGGGAATGCCCCCCCGCATTCCTCCCGTGGTTCCAGGACGCGCCTCTGCGCACTCCGGATCGGCGGAAGACGACCTCGTCCCAGATGTCCATCATGGCGCGCGTGTTCGCGCGGGAATCATAGAGCGCGAACGCGCGCTCCCGCCCGGCGCGGCCCATGCGTTCGCGCAGGACCGCGTCGCGGGCGAGCTTCCCGACCGCAGCGACGAGCGCGTCCGGATCGCCGGGCGGCACGAGGAGGCCCGTCTCCTCCGGGACGACGATCTCTCGCGGGCCGCCGTGGGCCGTCGCGACGACGCTCACGGAAGCGGCCATGGCCTCGACGAGGACGCGCCCGAACGGCTCGGGCGCACGCGCGGCGTGCACGAGGACGGAGAAGGCCGGGAGGACGAGCGGGAGGTCGTCTCGCTGCCCGAGGAGGTGGACGCGGCCCTCGATCGAGAGAGCGCGCGCCCTCGCCCGCAGGCGCTCGGGGAGGTCGGGCTCCGACGGCATGGCTCCTCCCGCGATCACGAGCTGGAGGTCCGTTCCCTCGCGCAGGAGGTGCGCGGCGGCCTCGAGAGCGTCCTCGACTCCCTTCCACGCCGCGAGGCGCCCCGCGACTCCGAGCACGAGAGCGCCGGGAGCGAGCCCGAGGCGCACGCGCGCCTCCTCCGCGCTCGTCGCGGCGCCGTTGAAAGGCGCGAGGTCCACTCCGTCGGGGACGACGCGCACGTGGCCCGTGCGCCGGTCTCTCTCGGGGAAGGTGCGCGCGACGTCCTCCGAGATCGCGGCGACGAGGTCCGCGCGGCGGCCGATCGCGACGTAAGCCGCGTGGACCCTCGGCCAGCGGGCGATGATCTCTCGCGCGTGCATGGTGGCCTTCGCGCCCGCCATGCGCGCCCCGAGGAGAGCGGCGGGCACGATGAGCGTGTTCGCGTGGACGACGTCGATGCTCTCGCGGCGCACGATCGCCGCGATGCTCCGGGCGGAGCGGAGCTGCCAGAGCACCATGAGCGGATACGCGCTCGCCCTCGTCGCGGCGGACACGACGCCCAGCTCGAGCTTGTGCACGGTCGCGTGCTTCCGGTAGGTGGGCGTGAGAGGTCCCTCGCCGGGCGCGACGACGCTCGGGACCCAGCGCGAGCGATCCATGGTCGAGATGAGCTCGAGCAGCGAGCGGTCGCTCCCCGCTGCCTCGGCCTTGCCGTTGACGATCAGGACGCGGCGGGCGCTCACTCGGGTTCAGTCGTGGTGCTTCGCGCCGCGTGCAAGGAACCACCGCGCGACGTCGAGGAAGATCGGCGGCACGAGCCGCTTCAGGACCTGCCGCAGCTTCCAGCGGGAGCGCTCGCCGGGACGGAGCTGGAAGAGCGTCGAGTGCTTCCCCGAGAGCTCCTCCTGGGGACGGCCGTTCGTGTAGTAGTAGAGCGCGAGCGACCTCCTCGACCGGTCGGGCGGGCACGTGAGCGGCTCGGGGTGGCCGTGGTACGCGAAGTCCGTCGTGCTGAAGATCACCATGCGGTTGAAGACCGGCAGGACCTTCTTCACGCATCGGCCCATGTCGCGCGACCAGAGCTCGAGGTGGCCGCCGTACTCCTCCTTCCAGTCCTTGTTCAGGTAGACGAGCGCGTTGAGCCGCCGGTCGAGCTTCAGGCGCACGTGCCTGTTGAAGTCGGCGTGGACGCCGAGCTTTCCTCCCGGGAGGATCTGGTGGAGCCCGCCTCCCTCGAAGTGCGGGTCGGGGACGAGGCCCGAGATCCCCGTGAGCTCCTCGAGGAACTCGATGAACCCCTTCGAGTTCAGGAAGTAGAGGAAGCAGCGCGTGAGACGCCCGATCTGCTCCTCGTCCCTCGTCGCGAGCTTGACCTCGGTCGGCGCGTCGAACCGGACCCAGCGGATCTGGTCCTTCCCCGGGAACTCGGCCAGGATCGCGTCCAGCACCGTGGCGTCGAAGAAGTCGTCGAGCACGACGTGAGGGAACGGCTCCGCGCTCTGGTACGAGCGGGCGCTCTTCTTCCCCGCATCGAGGAGCGCGTCGGGTTTCTGGAAGATCCGCTCGAGGAGAGCGTCGAGCGAGGCGCCGCTCCGCGGCGCGTCCTTCTCTCCTATTGCGACCGCGCCGCCCTGGACGGCGTTCGCCGTCTATTCTCCCATGCAGGAAGGCTAGCCGAAGCGGGTGAGGGAGTCCAACGAGGCTCGCCTTGCGCTCTGTCGCTCGGAGAAGAACTGACTCGATCCGAACGCGACCGGGAGACGGCCTCGTTCGTGGGTTGTGGACCTACACGCGAGGGGCTACGTTTCCTCCATGGAAGACGCTCTCGGTGCCCGGGAGGAGCCCGCCGCCGCTCACTCGATGATCGGCGTCGCGCTCGGGAGCTACCGCCTGACGCGTCCCCTCGGCCGCGGAGGCATGGGAGTCGTCTACGAAGCGGACGACCTCTCCCTCGGACGGAAGGTCGCGATCAAGCTCCTCCCCCGGAGCGCGTGCGGGGACGCGCAGGCGCTCGCGCGCTTCCGGCTCGAGGCGCGCGCGGCCGCACGGCTCAACCACCCGAACGTCGTCTCGATCTACGACGTCAAGGAAGACGAGGGCCGCGGCTACATCGTCATGGAGCTCGCCTTGGGTCCGAGCGCGGACGAGCTCGCGCGCGCGCGAGGGGGGCGCCTCCCCTGGCGCGAGGCCGCGGGCATCGTCGCCGCCGCGTGCCGGGGCCTCGCCGCGGCACACGCCGCCGGCCTCATCCACCGGGACCTGAAGCCGTCGAACGTGATCTGCCCCGAGGGCGGCTCCGCCAAGCTCGCCGACT
>JACQDU010000022.1 GCA_016200955.1 bacterium | reverse complement strand
GCGCGCGCGCGACCGCCGCGAGGAGCGCGAGGACGCGCGGGTTGATCTCGAGGACGCCCACGTCCAGCTCGAGCGCGCGGAAGCGGTCGAGCGCTCTCTCGACGAGCCGGGTCGGGATCCCCTCGAGCTCGCACGCGGCCGGGATCGCGGCCACCGGGAAGCGCGCTCTCGGCGCGCGCTCGAGGACGGCCCGGAGCGGGACGAGCGTCTCGGGATGGAAGAAGGCCACGACGAGCCGCTGGCGCTCCTTCTCCGACGCGTCGTCCGCGGCGGGCCTCGCGAGGGCCACGAGGAGCGGCGCCTCGTAGAAGCGGGGCTCGTAGCGGCACACGGTCTCCCGGCTCGGCGCTCCGTCCGGGCCGGGCTCGCGGGGGACCGTGAGCTCCGAGCGGATCCGCGACACGAGACGGATCGTCTCGGGCGAGAGGAGCTCTTCCTGGCGCTCGCGCACTCCCTGGGGCGTCGTGGACGTGACCGCCGCGAGGAAGGGCTCCAGGTCCTCGGGAGCGAGCCGCGTGAATCCCGGGAGCTTCTCCGTGAGCTCGGTGAACAGCGCCCGCGCCTCGGGGGAGTCGAGCTTCACCTGCGAGGCGGCGAGCGTGCGCGCGTCCGCGGGAGTGACCTTGTAGTGCGCCTCGATCCGGTCGGCTCGCTCGCGGACCAGATCCGCGTTCCTCGCGCACGCAGCGAGGAGTCCGAGGGAGACGACCGCGAAGACGAGGGCGAGGCGTGCCGTCATTCTTTCCCCGCAAGGCCTGCGCGGCCGAGCGGGGCTCGATCCTAGCCTGGTGCGTACGGGAACGACGAGACTTTTCGCCCGGAGTCGTCGGCGGGATCCGTTTCTCGCAGCAAGGAGATCGTCCAGGTCAGGCGACGCTTCAACGCTCGGGCATGTGGCTCGGGGGAAGCCGGGGCTCACGGACTTTCACCGCGGCTCGCTCCGCTCGCCTTGTGCTTCATGAAGGAGGCCTCGTCGCGCAGGGACTCGCTCGCGGGCCTCGGGCTCTCCTTCGGGTTCAGGCAGAAGAGGTCCCAGGCCTCGCCCCGGTGGCCCCACTGGCGCACGTACCACGTCCCGTCCTTCGCCTGGTCGAGCGGGAAGCGGATGCACGCCGACGGCTTGTATTTCCAGGGCTCGCCCTCGGCCATGCCGACCTTCTGGAAGGTGCAGCCCTCGTTGGCGAAGACGCACCAGCCTCCCTCGACGGCGATCACGGGGTTTCCGCGCTTCACCCGCTTCGTGAGCCAGCCGTGCTTCTCCACGTGAGCGCGCGCGCTCGGCCGGAGGTGGGGGAGGAAGCGCTCGAGGTTCTTCTCGATCCGCTCGCGCTCGTCGGGCTCGACGGGAGGGCGGCCGTTCTTGCAGCAGATCCCGCCGCATCGAGGGAAGACGCAGTCGAAGGTCGCGGTCTCGATGTTCTCGATCGCGAGAGGCAGCTTCTTTCCCGACGTGCTCACCTTGGCTCCTTCACTTGGAGGTACTTCACGTAGATGACCTTGTCGTCGCCCGGCTTGTAGAAGTCCCGGATCCATGCGGCCGTCTCGTAGGACACGGTCCTCTCGTAGAAGCGGCGGGTCCTGTCGTATTCCTTGCGGCTCGACGTCTCGGCGACGATGAGGCGACCGCCCTGACCCGCGATCGCCTTCTCGCAGGCTTCGAGGAGGACCCTTCCCGCGCTTCGGCCGTGGTGGCTCGGGTCGATCGCGATCCAGTAGAGGTCGAAGGCTCCCTGCGTGAGAGCGATCGTGCCGAAGCAAGCGAAGCCGACGACGCGCCCCCCGGCCTCGGCGATCCGGTACTGGTAAGGGTCGGGGTCGTTCGGCTTCGCGAGGGCCTCCTCGACCATCTCGACCGCCGTCTTGCACTCCTCCTCGGAGAAGACGTGGCGGTTCGCCCGCACGATCGCGTCGATCGCGGAGACGTCAGCGGGAACGAGCGAGCGGATGGTCAGGTCCACGTTCTTCGGCGTTCCTCACGAGACGGCGGATGAAGTCGTCGTAGGCAAGACCCGAGGCCGCCACGGATCGGGCCAGGCCGGCGTCGGGGGAGATGCACGGGTTCGGGTTCACCTCGATCACGAAGGGCCGCTCGTCCGCGTCGACGCGCACGTCGATGCGAGCGTAGTCGCGGCAGCCCACCGCGTCCCACGCCCCGAGAGCGACCTCGCGCACCCTCCGCTCGAGCTCGGAGGAGAGGTCCGCCGGACAGACGACGGGCGTCTTCCTGTAAGTCTCCGAGCCCTCGACCCACTTGGCCTCGTAGCCCACGACGCGGGGCATCCCGGGCGGGAGCCTCCAGTCGATCTCGGCTAGCGGGAGGACCGTGGGCCCGCGCCCCGGCTCGATCTCGACGACCGAGACGTTGAGCTCGCGCCCGTCCACGAACTCCTCGACGATCGCGGAGCCGGGAAACTTCGCGAGGAGCTCCGCGGCCTTCGAGCGCGCGGTGTCCTCGCTCGAGACGACGTTCGTGGGCTCGATCCCGTGGCTTGCGTCCATGCAAGCCGGCTTCACGATGAGAGGAAACGAGAGCCCCTCGAACGACGCGCGCCTCGCGTCGCTCACGACGATGCCTCGCGGGACGGGCACGCCCGAGCCCCGGAGCACGGCCTTCGTCCTCGGCTTGTCGAGAGAGAGCGCGAGCGCTCCGGGTCCGTTGCCGGTGAAGGCGACTCCCAGGAGCTGGAGGAGCGCCGCCACGCAGGCCTCGAGCTCGGGCACGCCGCGAGCGGCCTCGGCGAGGTTGAAGACCACGCGAGGGTCCCTCGCGCGCAGCTCGTGCGCGACTCTCTCGGGGTTCCCGTCGCTCGTGAGGACGAGCTCGCAGGGACCGAGAGGGAGGATCGCCTCCCTCACCCGGAGAGCGTCCTTGGTGCTCTGGGCCGCGGCGATGGCGTCGCTCGCGCCGCCTCCGCGGACGTTCTCGTCCTGGTTCGCGAGGACGACGTAAGGCCTCACACCGGCCCTCGAGCGAGCGCGCGCCGGTCGGGCGCGCTCGCGCACGCGAGGCCCTGCCTCGAGGCGGCCTCGGAGACGATCGTGCCGATCAGCTTCTCGTAGCTCCAGCCGCGGGCGCGCGAGATGATCACGATGTCGCCCGAGACGGGAGAGAGGCCCGGGAGCGGGTTCACTTCCATGAAGGTCGGCACGCCCCGCTCGTCGAGGCGCATGTCGAACCGCGCGACGTCGCGGCACCCGAGCGCGCGGAAGGCGGCGAGCGCGACCTGCTCGACCTCGCGGCGCTTTTGGGCGGTCACGCTCTTGGGCGGGACGTGATACTCGACCTCGACCTCGTAGTCGCGCTTCGTCTCGAGGCCGTAGACGAACTCCTCGGGTCTCACCTTGAGGGGCTCGATCTCCATGACTCCTATGACTTCGAGGGAGGACGTGCCGGGCCGCGAGTTCCCGACGACGCCGACCGTGAACTCGATCCCGGGGAGGAACGTCTCGACGAGCGCGGGTTGCTTGTAGTCGTGGAGGCAGCGCTCGACCTCGGACTCGAGCGCTCGCCGGTCGAGGACGCGCGAGCTCTTTCTCACTCCCATGCTCGAGCCTTCGGCCGCGGGCTTCACGAAGAGCGGGTAAGAAAGCGAGGCGAGCGCGGCTCCTCTCAGATCGTCGAGCGTCTCGACGACGGCGAACGGCGCCACGGGCACGCCGAAGCTCGCCGCGACTCGCTTCGTGAGCGGCTTGTCGAGCGTGAGGGCGAGCGCGAGCGGATCCGAGTGAGTGAACGGGATCCCGAGCATCTCGCAGACCGCGGGCACGTGAGCCTCGCGGCTCCGGGTTCCCCAGCCCTCGGCGATGTTGAAGACGAGCTCGGGCGGCCGCGCGAGCGCGGCTTCCAGGAAGCGCCGTCCGCCTCCCATGAGGCGAGGCTCGTGGCCGTTCTCGGCGAGCGCTCGAGCGATCGCCTGGACGGTCTTCTCGCTGTCGTACTCCTCGAGACGGTCGATCGGCGCGCCCGCATCGAGCGTGAAGTCCGATCTCAGGTCGAAGGCGATTCCAACGTCCATTCTAGCCTCGCGTCTTCTGCACCACTTGCGGGGGGCTTCGGCGCCCCCCGCATTCCCCCTGGCGAGCAACCCAGGAGCCCGGGAGCGCGGAGCTTCCCGCGCTCCCGGGATCCTGGTGAGTCTCTCGCGCCCTTTCGCTCACGTGAGCGAGCGAGCGCGCGGAGAGCGCCTAGGAACCGCCGCATCCGCCGTTCCTCGGCGGAGCGTCGCGACGGTGAACCCAGGAGCTCTTCCCTACGACAGGAGCGCCGGCCAACGAACTGCGGCCATGGGGGAGCTCCGCCCCCCCCGGCCCCCCGGCGGACCCGTTCGCCCCACTTCCCTTTGAGTCGTCGTCGGCCACGATCGGGAGCGCGGTCGGCTCGCTCGCCCGGGAGAGCGCGGCGAGCGTGTGCGCGAACGGCTCGGAGGGACCGCAGCCGTGGCCGTTGCCGCTACCGTGACCGTTTCCGTTTCCGTGACCGTTCCCGTTTCCGTGACCGTTTCCGTTTCCGTAACCGTTTCCGTTTCCGTGACCGTTTCCGTTGCCGTCGCCGTTCACGACGACGGTGCCCTCGGGGCGGTTGCCGAGGCCCACGCCGAGCTCTCCTTGAGCCTCGGGGCGGACGAAGCCGTTCTTCGCGAGGAGAGGAAGGCCGCGAGCCTCGTTCGCGAGCCTCGCGGGGGCCATGGAGCCGCCCGGTCTCTCGATCGGATCCTGGTACTCGAAGACCTTGCCCTGGAAGTTCCTGAGGATCGCGCGGCCGTTGTCGTAGGCGAGGAGGTACTGCGGGTTCACGGGGATCTTACCGCCGCCGCGAGGGGCGTCGACGACGAACTGGGGGATCGCGAGGCCGGAGGTATGGCCGCGGAGGCCCTCCATGATCTCGATGCCCTTGGCGACGGTCGTGCGGAAGTGGTTGGCGCCGCGGACGGGGTCGCAGATGTAGAGGTAATACGGGCGCACGCGCATCTTCATGAGGCCGTGCACGAGGTCCTTGACCGCTCCCACGGAGTCGTTGACGCCGCGGAGGAGGACGGCCTGGTTGTTGAGCGGGATTCCCGCGCGGATGAGCTTGTCGCACGCGCGCGCCGCGTCGGGCGTGATCTCGTGGACGTGGTTGTAGTGGACGTTGATCCAGAGAGGGTGGTACCGCGAGAGCATCTCGCAGAGCTCGTCCGTCACGCGCATCGGGTTCGCGACGGGGACGCGCGAGCCGATCCGGATCACCTCCACGTGAGGGATCGCGCGGAGCTTCGAGAGGATCCGCTCGAGCTTGTCCGTCGAGAACGTGAGGGGATCGCCGCCCGAGACGACGACGTCCCGGATCGCGGGCGTGCGGGCGATGTAATCGACCATCGCCTGCACCTCGAGCTCGGGGACGGCGTCCTCGTACATGATCCGCTTGCGCGTGCAGTAGCGGCAGTAGATCGCGCAGTAGTTCGAGACGACCATGAGGCAGCGGTCGGGGTAGCGGTGCGTGATCCCGGGGACGGGAGAGAAGCTCTCCTCGCCGAGCGGGTCCTCGTCGCCCGAGGCGCGGTGCTCGTACTCGTCGGTCAGCGGGACGACCTGCCGGAGGAGCGGATCGGCCGGGTCGTCGCGGCTCATCAAGGTGAGGTAATAGGGCGTGACGCCCATGCGGAAGTCGCGCAGGACCTCGCGGCGAGTCGCCCACTCCTCTCTCGGGAAGGGGATCTTCTCGTAGAGCTCGTCGAGAGTCGTGACGCGGTTCCGGTTCTGCCACTTCCAGTCGTACCACTGGGAGTCGGGAACGTGAGGGTAGTAGAGCTCGCGGCCTTGCGCCGCGCGAGCCGCTTCCGGGCTCTCGGCGATCGCTCGCGGGACGAAGGCGCGAAGGAAGCTCCGGATCTCCGGGTTCAGCGGAGGAACAGCTTCCTCGCGGCCGGCAGCGTGGCTGCCGGCGGACGAGTCGCAAGCTCGACGACTACCTGGCGGGCGGACGACTGCTTCTTCGAGCGAAGATGCGAACGACGACGGCGATGTTTCGATCTTCGAGGGAGCCTTGAGTTGAGCGTCGGTGAGAGAACCGTCCATTCAGCCTGTTCCCTGCCGAGGGCAGGTTGAGGCGTCCGCGAGTTCGTGGGAGACCGCCTGACGGCGGCTCACCACGCCCTTCCACGAACGCCGCTCGGGGAAGAACGACGACGCCGGGCCCCACGCAGACCCTTCATCGCATCGCCGCCAGTTGCCGTCCGGCATTGCCCGCGACGATCGGCCCAGGAGCCCCGGAGAAGGACGGAGCGGCGGCGCTCGGTCCTCTCCAGCTCTCTCCGTTGCCGGATCTCCGCGGTACCTCCACGCGGAAATATAACACGATGGGTCCGACGCCCCCGAAACGCGCCGCGTCGCCGTCCTCCCGTGCACCGGTTGTTCACACTGCAAGATGAGGAAGGCAAACCCCTTAACGGGCATTCGATAAATCGCGAGCCATAGCGTCTTCTCGTCGACCGGGCACCCAGCCGGAGACCCGGAGACCTGTAACCGAACGGCAGCCGACAACAGAACGAAACCGCCGAGCACACCGACGGACACCGAGTTGTTTCGGTGCTTCCGGTGCTTTTCGGTGGTTCCAGATCCCCTGCGGTCGGTCCCTGTTCCGTCCGACGAGCTATGCCTTGTCCAGTGGATACTGCCCGCTCGCCCCGATCGTGTCCCCGGGAACGCTGATCTCGAAGATCGTCCCCTGGGGCTTCCGGTCTCGCACGCCGATCGTGCCGCCGTGAGCCTCGACGATCGACTTGCAGATGGCGAGACCGAGTCCCGTCCCGCCGTGCTCGCCGGCGCTCGTGAAGGGAGTGAAGAGGCGAGGCCGGATCGCGTCCGGGATCCCGGGGCCGTCGTCCTCGAACTCGATGTGACAGGTCTTCTTCTCGGGATCGCGCCGCGTCGTCACCTTCAGGGTCCCGCCGCGGGGGAGGACCTTGCGCGCGTTCTGGCCGAGGTTCAGGACGACTCGCCGGAAGCGCCTCACGTCGAGCTTCGCGGGGCCGGCTCCTCCCGGGACGAACTCGAGCTTGACGCCGTTGATCTGGAACTCTCGCTCGAGCACGCGGAGGACGTCCTGGAGAGTCCGGTCCACGTCCACGCGATGCGGAACGACCTGGCCCTCGATCCCGCGGGCGAAGTCGAGGACTTCTTCCGTGAGGTCGACCATCTTGTCGATCTCGCCGTGGACCACGTCCACGATCTCGCGGGTGGAGCCCGTGCCGGCCGCCGCGCCGGGCTGGATGAGGTCGATCCACCCGTTCACGAGAGCGGCCATGTTCCTGATGTCGTGGACGATCGAGCCCGCGAGAGCGCCGACCGCCGCCATGCGCTCGCGGCGGCGCATGGCTTCCTCGAGGATCTGGGCCTCGATCGCGTTCGCCGCGTAGCTCGCGAAGAGCCGGAGGAGCTCCTCGTCGTCCTCGGTGAACGTCCAGGTCTTCTTGTTCAGGACCTCGACGATCCCGATCAGCTCGCGCTTCATGTTGAGCATGGGAGCGGCGAGGATCGAGCGCGTCACGAAGCCCGTCTTCCTGTCGATCTCGGGGGCGAAGTGCTCGGACTTCGAGACGTCGGGCACGTGGATGAGCTGGCGCGTCTTCGCCGCCTGGCCAGCGATCCCGCGGCCGAGCGGGAGGCGGATCTCGCGGATCTCGAGGCGATCCGCGACGCGCGACCAGATCTCGCCGGTCTTCTCGTCGTAGACGTAGATCGTCGTGCGAGTCGCGACGAGGAGGCGCGTCAAGCCCTCGGTGATCGTCCGGAGGAGCGCGTCGAGGTCGGGCGCGGCGGCGAGCTCGGTCGCGAGCTGGACGAGGCGGAAGAGCTGGACCGCGCCTCTCTTGATGAGGACGCTGTCCTCGAGCACGTCGACGGGCGTGGCCCGCCGGTGGCTATCCTTCGGTGAGGGGATGGCCTCGGTCACGTTCTCCCCAATCACCGCGAGGATAGCCGACTTCGCCCCTCGCGATCAACGCGCCTTGGGCGTCTTCGCGGTTGCGGCGCTCGCGACGAGGGCCACGTCGAGCGCTTGCCAGACCGCGCCTCCCTCGTGCTCGCGGAGGACGACGACGACGCGGTGCTTCTCTCGCTTCCAGGGAGAAGGGACGGGGAAGGTGGCGGAGAAGTCGGTCTTCGCCCTCGCTTCCTTCGAGAGAGTGAGGGCCGACCTGAGCTCCTTCACGACGGCGGTCTCCTCGAGCTTCTTCCCGGCGTTCTCTCCCTTGGGGCAGCTCGTGACGAGGTCGTCTTCCACGAGGAGGACCTCGACCTCGAGCCCCGAGGAGAGCGAGCCGTCCTTCGGCGGAGCGACGGAGCCCTTGGCCGTGATCTTTCTCTCGTCGAGCGTCACCGCCAGCTCGAGCGACGCTCGCGGCGTCGAGTCGAGCGCCCGCTTGAGGACCGTCTCCACGTCCTCGTTCTTGGCGCGAGGATCGGCCCCGTCCACGACGAGCTGGGGCGTGTAGAGAGAGCCCTTGCCCTCGAAGAAAGCCTTCTGCCGGAGGCTCCAGTCCCGCTTCCCGAAGGGATCGGTCCAGCCGAGCCGGTCCCAGTAGTCGACGTGGTAGGCGAGCGGGACGACTCTCTCCTTGAACCCGCGCTCGGGGAGCTTGCGGAGGAACTCCTCCGCGGTCGGGCAGCTGCTTCAACCCTGAGAGGTGTAGAGCTCGAGCAGGACGATCTTCCGGTCGGCGGAGCTCGCCTTGAGCGCCTCGCGCTTCTCCTCGGCGAGCGAGGGCAAGGAGGAGACTCCCAGGAAGACGAGCAACAAGACCGGCGCCATCCGAAGCTTCATGATCCTCTCCCGTTCCTTACCTCACACACATACGCCGGATCCGGGCCGGCTCGTGCAGGTTCTCGCATCTTCGCGCCTTGATTCCGATGCCGCAGGGCGCTACATTCCCGCCCCTCCGGAGGCCCCATGGCTGGCCACGCGTTCCGCGGCGAAGACTTCTTCTCGCTGGACGACCTCCTCTCGGACGAGGAGAGGGCGGTCCGCGACGCGGCGCGCGCCTTCGTCTCGGACAAGATCATACCGATCGTCGAGAAGCACCACCGGAACGCGACCTTTCCGACCGAGCTGATCCCGCAGTTCGGCGAGATGGGCTTCCTCGGAGCCAACCTCCACGGCTACGACTGCGCGGGAGTCAACAACGTCGCTTACGGGCTCATCATGCAGGAGCTCGAGCGCGGCGACTCGGGCGTGCGCAGCTACTGCTCCGTGAAGGGCGGCCTCGTCATGTATCCGATCTTCTCGTTCGGGTCGGAGAAACAGAAGGACCACTGGCTCCCTCTCCTCGCGAAGGGGCAGAAGACGGGCTGCTTCGGCCTCTCCGAGCCCGACCACGGCTCGGACCCCGCGGGCATGGAGACGAAGGCCGAGCTCAAGGGAGACACCTGGACGCTCAACGGGGCGAAGCGCTGGATCACGAACGGGACGATCGCGGACGTGGCCGTCGTCTGGGCTCGCACGAAGGAAGGCATCCGCGGCTTCCTCGTCGAGAAGGGCATGAAGGGCTACTCCGCTCCTCCCATCGAGGGGAAGTTCAGCCTCCGCGCGAGCGTGACCTCGGAGCTCGTCTTCGAGGACGTGAAGCTGCCCAAGGACGCGGTCCTGCCCAAGGCGGACGGCCTCAAGGCGCCGCTCATGTGCTTGACGCAGGCGCGCTACGGGATCGCCTGGGGCGCGGTCGGGAGCATGATGGCCGTCCTCGACGAGGCCGTTCACTACACGAAGTCGCGCGTCCAGTTCGGAAAGCCGATCGCGAGCTTCCAGCTCGTGCAGGAGAAGCTCGTCGAGATGCACACCATGCTCACGCACGCCCAGCTCACGTGCCTCCGCATGGGCCGCATGAAGGACGAGAACAAGCTCAAGCCGCATCACGTGAGCTTCGGGAAGCGCAACAACGTGCGCTCCGCCCGCGAGGTCGCGAAGCTCGGGCGAGAGCTCCTCGGAGCGAACGGGATCTGCGACGAGTACCAGGTCGGCCGCCACATGTGCAACATGGAGTCGGTCTACACGTACGAGGGGACGCACGAGATCCACACTCTCGTGCTCGGCGAGCACCTGACGGGAATCGCGGCATACAAGTGACGTTCGAACGCCAAGGCGCCAGGGCGCCAAGAGGCGTTTAAGACAGAGGTTCACTTCCTATGCAGATCATCGTCTGCGTGAAGGCCGTGCCGGACACGGCGACTCGCATCAAGATCGCCTCGAACGGACAGAAGATCGACCAGGAGGGCGTCAAGTACGCTCTCGGTCCCTATGACGCTCGCGCGTGCGCGAAGGCGATCGAGCTCCGCGAC
Organism: bacterium; assembly: GCA_016200955.1. GTDB lineage: Bacteria > Planctomycetota > J058 > J058 > JACQDU01 > JACQDU01. The sequence goes on along the minus strand of JACQDU010000022.1, from coordinate 12,006 downwards.
GCCATCAAGGGAGACTCCAAGGTCATCGCGATCGCGTCCGGCTTCTCGGACGGCGAGCGCGACGCCAAGAAGCGACTGAAAGACGTGCTCGCGCTCGGAGCGGACAAGGGAGTCTTCATCGCCGACCCCGACCCCGAGCACCGGGATCCGCTCTCGGTCGCGCAAGCTCTCGCGGCGGCGATCAAGGCTCAGGGGAAGTGGGACCTTGTCCTCTTCGGCCGGCAGGCCGTGGACGACCAGAACCTCGCGGTCGGGCCCATGACCGCCGCTCTCCTCGGAGTCGCTTGCGTGACCGATGCCGTCGCGCTCGAGGTAACGGGAGACAAGGCGGTCGTCACGAGAGCCGCCGAGTCGCGGACCGAGACGATCGAGGTCAAGCTCCCCGCCTGCGTGACCGCCCAGCGCGACCTCGCGGAGGAGAAGTACCCCAAGCTCAAGGACATCCTCGGCGCGGGGAAGAAGCCGATCGAGACGTTCGCATTCGCGTGGCCCGCTCCCGCATGGGAGGTGAAGAAGCTCTCGGCTCCTCCTCCGCGCCAGGCGGGAAAGATCGTGGGAGAAGGGCCCGACGCGGTGCCGAAGCTCCTGGAGTTGCTCCAGTCCGAGGCCAAGGCTCTGACCTTCTAGCAGGGACGGGCGTCCTCGCCCGTCTTTTCAACACGGAGAAGAACGCGTGGCGAGCAAGATCGTCGTCTTCGCCGAGGTCCGCGACGGACGCTTCAAGAAAGCGGCGCTCGAGTGCCTCTCGGAGGCACGGAAGCTGAAGGGCGAGCTCGGCGGCGGCGACGTGACCGCCGTCGTCGTGGGAGGAGCCCAGGTCTCTTCCCTGGCTCCTTCGCTCGGAGCTTACGGAGCTGACAGGGTCCTCGTCGCGAGCGCGGATTGGCTCGAGCGGTACGACGGCGAGGCTTACTCGAAGCTCGTCGTGGCCGCCGTCTCGGCCGAGAAGCCGGACGTCGTCCTCATCGCCGCCTCTCTCGACGGGAAGGACCTCGCGCCTCGCGTCGCCGCGCTCCTCGGAGCCGGGCTCGCGGCGGACGTGACGGCCGCGAAGGTCGAGGGAGGGAAGCTCCAGATCACGCGCCCCGTCTACGCGGGCAAGGCTTACGCGACGCTCGAGGTCAAGACGACGCCGCAGGTGATCTCCGTGCGCCCGAACGCCTTCCCCGCCGAGCAGAAGACGGGAACGGCCCAGGTCTCTCCTCTCGCGATCTCGTTCAAGCCCGAGGACCTCCCGTCGAAGGTCCTGGAAGTGAAGGCCGCGAAGACCGGCAAGGCCGACCTCACGGAAGCGGAGCGGATCGTCTCCGGCGGCCGCGGCCTCAAGGGCCCGGAGAACTTCAAGATCATCGAGGAGCTCGCCGAGGAGATCGGCGCGACCGTCGGCGCCTCGCGCGCCGTCGTGGACTCGGGCTGGCGCCCTCACTCGGACCAGGTCGGGCAGACGGGAAAGACCGTCTCTCCCAACCTCTACGTCGCCGTCGGCGTCTCGGGTGCGATCCAGCACCTCGCGGGCATGTCCACCTCGAAGTGCATCGTCGCGATCAACAAGGACAAGGACGCTCCGATCTTCAAGGTGGCCGACTACGGGATCGTGGGAGACCTTTTCGAGGTCGTGCCTCGCATGACTGCCGAGGTGAGGAAGCTCAAGGGGAAGTAGCGCTCGCTCTCAGAAGTCGAACGAGATCTCGTCGTAACCCGCGAGAGAGATCCCCTTTTCCTCGGTGAAGGTGTCCACGTCCTCGACCACCGTCGCGAGGTCGGAGAAACCCGTCTCGAACGCTTTCCTGAGAGGGCCCGACTCGCAGAAGTGGACCGTCACGGGCACCTGCCGCTTCTTCGCCTCGGAGAGAAGCTCCTTGATCGTCCCGTCGGAGTCGTAAGCGCCCACCACGAGGAGCAAGCGCTTCGCCTTCGGGATGAGCGCGAGGAGCTTCCAGTACCAGTTGTCGAAGCCGGGCGCTCCCGACTCGCTGGGCGATGAATAGACCATCGTCGCCACGAGCCAGTCGCCGTCGAGGCGACCGGGAGGCCGCCCGACGCTCACCGCCGGGCCGCGTGCGCTCCGCGCTTCCGCGCGGACCCCCTCGAGCGCGGGGGCGAGGCCTTGCGCGTCTTCGCCTTCGCGGGCGAAGGCGCCTTGTTCGGCTTCTTCGAGGCCCTTTGCGGCTTCTTCGCCTTCGCGGGCCTCTTCTCCGGCTTCTTGGGCTTCGAGGGCTTCATGGCCTTCGCCGGCTTCTTCGCCTTCTCGGGCTTCTTCGCCTTCTCGGGCCTCGAGGCCTTCCCGGGCTCGGGCTTCGAGGGCTTCTTCGGAGGGGCCGCGGCGTTCTTCTCGCCTGCCTTCCCGGGAGCGGGCTTCTTGCCCTCGCCTTTCTTCGCGGGCTCGCCCTTGCCGTGAGCCTTCGCTCCCTTTCCGCGGCCCTTCGCGGGAGGAGGAGGCGGCGGAGGCTCGGGCGGCTTCTCTCCCACGAGGACGCCCGAGTCGAGGAGGACCGAGAGGGCTTGCCAGACGGCCCGCTTCTCCTGGACCTCGAACGCCGCGAGGAGGCCGGCTCCCGTGATCGGACCGGCGGCGACCGTGTCGAGGATGTCGTGGCCCGCGTCGGGCACGACGAGCTCCGTCGCCGCGAGCGGCTCCTCCACGAACACGAGAAGGTGAGGCTGCTCGTCCAGCTCGGCGGCCACGTCCTGCCCTTCCGCGAGAGCGTCCCGGAGCTGGGACGCCGGGAACTCGAGCGGGAGGACGACGACCTTCCGCGCGAGCGCCAGCTCTCCTCCCTTGGGCTTCTTCGGAGCCGGGGCGAGGAAGCGCACGCCTTCGGGGAAGACGAGCTGCTCGAGCGCGGCGTCGATCGCCTTCCCCTTCGCGCGGCGCGGGAGGCCGACCGCGACCATGTACTCGTAGGCGAGCACGTCCTCGAGCCAGTTCGGGTCCTTCGTCTTGTCTTCTCTCCCGAGCACGTAGCCCAGGAGAGCGACGCCGGTCTCGTCCTCGCCCTCGCGCCGGTCGAAGGCCGTCGAGGCGAGGACGGCTTGCGCCACGTCGCGCGTCGAGCCGCCCAGGGCCTTCGCCGCTCCCGCGAGCGTCCCGGGGAAACGAGGCTTCCACCAGCGGTCGCGGATCATCTCCGCCTGGCGCTGGGCGACCGCCTCGAAGCGGCGCGCGTCCACGGCCCGGAGCACCGCGAGGTCCGCGGGAGCGACGCTCCCCGCGAAGCGCGCGAGGCGCCTTCCGCCGCGGTCGCCGGTCCTGAGCGCCTCGCGCACGCGCACGTCCCTGAGCGCGCGGTCGAGGAGACGAAGCTGGTCGAGAAGGGCCATGCTCGGCTACACGCTCCGGGCTCGGGGCGACGGGTCTCGCATCACTTCTTCCCCACCCTGGCTCCGCGGGAGCCGCGTAGGCGGCCGGTCGCGACTCCGCCGGCGCGCGCCCGGTCGACGACGCGCTTAACCTGGGCGGCCTGGGCGAGCGCGCCCTCGACGGTCGCGTCCTCGACCTCGATCGTCACGGCCCTCAGGTTCTCGCAGCGAGGGGCCACGTCGGCGAGCATGTCGAGCGCGACCTGCGGGATCTCTCCCGCTCCGTGCACGTCCTCGTAGATCTGGATCCCGTCCCGGTTCAGGACCTCGGAGCCGGCGACGTGGAGCTCGATGACCCGATCCAGCGGGAGCTTGTCGAGCCGGTGGAGAGGCTCGAGCCCGCGGCAGATCTGGAAGCTGTAGAGGTGCCCGAGGTCGATCACGAGCGGGACCTGGGCCAGCTCGGAGACCAGCGCCATGAAGTCGACGATGTGAAGGTCTCCCACGGGGAGCTGATACGGCGGGTTCTCCGGGATCACGGGAGCGGAGAGCACCTCGTTGAGCGCGCGGATGTTCGCGACGGCCGTCCGGATGCTCTCCTCCGTCAGGAGAGCGGGCATGAAGAAGTCGAGGTAGCGCCCGTCGAGCCTCCGGTAAGCGAGCTCCTCGACGCACCAGGGAGCCTGGAGGGCGCGCAGGTTCTCGGCCGCGGCCTTGACCGCCTCGGGGCGCGGGGCTCGCGGGTAGACGGGATCGAGCCCCTCGTGATGATAGATGAGGGGAAGCCCGCGCGCGGCTTCCCGGACCTGCTTCGCGAGGCCCGGCTCGCCCCTCGTGTACACTTCCAGGAAATCGAAGACCCGCTTCGGCCCCCTCCCGTTCTTCTGGAGGAGCGCGCGGAAGTCAGGGGACTCGGAATGCACGTCAATGCCGAGACCTACGCCGAGGAACGGTCCTTGGAGAAGGTCGAGCGCGCTCATCCGCTACCGCGCGCCTCGTTGAGCGTCTTCGCCATCAAGAGACCTGCCGTGACCTCGTCTTCGGGCCCCACCCCAGAACCGCGAAGCAGGGGAGTTTAAGGGAGCCGGGCTTCCGCGTCCACACTCTTGCACGATGTGCCCTAGACTCTTGTCCGCGTGAGTATTACGGAAGCGGCACGTTCGGTCTTGCCCGGGGCGACATCCCGGAGCCTTCACGCTCTCGCACGAGCGTCTTCTCCACCCCCACGAGCCGCGTTCCTCCAAGGCTTTCTTTCAGAATGACTTCGGTCGATGGTCCGCACGACCCGATCCACCGGGCCGCGACGCCGGTTGTCGGTGGCGGGCTTTAGAGTCTCGGGAAAGTGAGGAGAAACATGGAGCCGACCGAGGCTCGAGCCTCTTCGCACCCCGGGCCGACTCAGGGAAGCAACGCGGCCACGCCGGCCCCCGAAGCGCCCGCCGCCGGGCAGTCGCCCGTGACGCTCACGGAAGCGACCGCCCGCGACCTCGAGGCCGCGCTCGAGGACAGCGGGAGACCGCGAGCCCAGGCCGGGCGAAACGGCGCGGGCTCGCCCGACGATCTCCTGGCCCGGCGCATCGTTCTCAAGCGAGACCGCTGGGAGGCTCTCCTGAAGCTGACCCAGGCGCTCGAGGCCGAGAGAGGGGTCGTCGCCACTCCCGCCGAGGTCGCCGCGATCGTCCTCGATGCCGGCCTGAACGTGATCCTCGAGGAAGCGCGAGAGCGCCCGCGGGACATCGAGAGCGCGCCGAGGCGAGACCGGAGAAAGACCCGGAGAAAGACGCTGGAGCGCTCGCCGCACGCGAGCGCGGAAGTGAAGGCCGAGCAGCGCAGCCAGGCCAGGGCCGCGAGGACGCACGCCCGCCGCGCTCCCGCGAGCGCTCCCCTCGCGGAGGTCTCGTCGCGCAAGCTCACCGCGGAGGAGGAGGCTCAGCTCCGCTCGATCGTGGCCGGCCTTCGCTCCCAGCGCTCCGTGCAGCGAGCGGTCGGGCTCTGGCTCGGGTCGCACGTCGCTCCCGGCACGGCTCCTCGCGCGGCGATCGCCGTCGAGGACCTGCGCTCGCTGTGCCGGGCGCTCGGTGTCTACTGCACGGACAACTTCGCGCAGAACATGAAGAAAGACCACGCTTTCTTCACGGAGGTCCGCGACCCCGGGAGCGGCGAGCGACTCGGCTACGGCCTCACACCCGAAGGCGCTCAGGCCGCGGCCCGTCTCACCGTGACGGCCTGACGCCTCGCCCGTAGCTTCGCGCGAGCTCGGCATGGTGCAGACTCGGAGCGCTCATCGACTGACCTGATAGCCGCCAAGACGTCCAGAACATCTTGGCGCCTTGGCGTCTTGGCGGCATCGCTTCAAACGGTCGTCGTGCAATTGAGCGCCGGCCACCGGCATGGGAAGCTTCTCCTCCCCGGGAGAGGACCCATGCCCAAGGCGATCATCACGGGAGCGTCGGCCGGGATCGGAGACGCGCTCGCCCGCCGGCTCGCGCGCGCGGGATACGACCTCCTCCTGGTCGCTCGCCGCGAGGAGCGGTTGAAGGAGCTCGCCGCAACGCTCTCGCGGGAGCACAAGGTCCAGGTCGACGTGCTCGGTCTCGACGTGACGGCTTCCGACGCCGCCGCGCGACTCCTCGAGAGGGCCGGAGACGCCGACGTCCTCGTGAACAACGCCGGCTACGGGAAGCACGGCCCCTCGCACGAGGTCGCCCTCGAGGCCTCGACCGGCATGGTGCGCCTGAACTGCGAGGCGCTCACGGGGCTCATGATGGCCTTCTTGCCCCGCATGATCGCGAGGAAGAGCGGGACGATCCTGAACATCGCCTCGATCGCCGGTTTCCAGCCGATCCCCTGGTTCGCGGTCTACTCGGCGACGAAGGCTTACGTCCTCTCGCTCTCGATCGCCGTGGACGCCGAGGTCAAGCGCCACGGAGTGCGGGTCCTGAGCCTCTGCCCCGGCCCCGTTCCGACGGAGTTCCAGGCGATCGCCGAGACCGACGCCGACCACGCCAGGTGGTTCCCGAGGGTCTCCGCCGAGCAGTGCGCGGAGGACGCTTACTGGATGATCCGCCGCGGGAGGCGCGTCTGGATCCCGAACTGGTTCGTCCGGACGTGCATCCGGCTCGAGGCCCTCGTCCCGATGAGCATCATCGTCTACTTCGCCGGGCGGACCGTTCCTCCTCCGGCCAAGAAGCACGCCGCGAACAAGCAGGAGACGCCGGCCTAGTCTCCGGTTCGAGAAGGCGGCTTTGAAACACCGAAGGCGCCGAAGGCACCGAAACGACCGGGTGTCCGTCGGCCATTCGTTTCTCGTCCGGATGCCGGAACCCGATCCGCGCTGGACTGGAAACGCGACGACCGCGGGCAACCCGCGGTCGTCGTGAGAGCGTCGCTTCGCGAGGGGGCGGGGGCGACGAAAGTCGCCGCGCGCAACGCGCCGCTAAGGTATGAGCGTGACGGCCTGGCTCACGAAGCCGATGTCGCCGTTCAGGCTCTCCGCGATCACCCAGATCTTGTAGGCCCCGGGAATCGGCGCGGCGGTCTTGAGCGCGTCGCCCGCCCCACGCGTGTAACCGAAGATTCCCTGAGAGCTGTGAACGATGTTCCCGGTCGCGGTCACATAGACGAAGTGCGGGAAGATCTTGTAGTTCAGCCCGCCCCCGGCCGAGAGGACATCGTCATGGCCGAACGCACCGTTGATGCCGATCGGCGTCCAGCCCGTGAACTGGGCGGTCGAGATCGGGGCGACTGCGCCGACGAGCACGTTCTCGACCTTGTAGACACCCGTCACGGTCGTCGTCGTCGCGGCGGCGACGGAGTACTGAACGTCGCAGTTGATCGCGTAGGTCAGGCCGGACGTGTAGGAAGCGAGAGGCGCGACCGCCAATCCCTGCTGCTGGTTGCGCGCGAGCGGCGTGAAGATCGGCAGCACGAGCCCGGTCGTGTCGAACATCTGCGTGAAGCTCATCTGGCCCGTGTAAGTGAACGTTCCGACCGGGTTCGGGAGGGGCGGATCGGGCGCGCCGACCGAGATCCGGCCGACGACCTGGTCCAGCCCACCGACGCTCGTCGTGAGGACCACGGTCACGTCGTGGCAGAGCGCCGCGGGCGACACCGTTCCCGAGACCGTGAACGGCGCCGAGACCGAGATCACGCCCGGGACGGCGACGGTGACGGTCGGGGTCACGGCTCCCAGCGAGAGCTTGGAGTAATAGGAGGCGAGGAGCGCGCCCCAGTTCGGGCAGGCCGTGAGCAGCGACGCGGCCGCGGTGCTGTAAGTCGGGGCCTGGAACTTCTTCGCGTGCGGGAAGTACACGCCGATCCCGCGCGCGTTGGGATAGTCCAACGCGCCCACCTTCGGCGGGCAGAGGGCGACGAACGCGGTCGCAGCCGTCTTCGTCGCGGCCGTGACCGCCGTGGGAGAGACGATCTTGCTGATCGTGTCGGCGAACTCGCCCGCATCGATGATGTTCGCGCCGACGTGCTGGTCGAAGTCGGCCACCGTTCGCCGCGCCGAGCCGATCATGGAGATCGTGCCCGGGAGAGCCGTCAGGTCGGCGAGGAGCGATGCCGCGAACGCGTCGAAGGCCGAGAGGAGGGCCGGGGTCGCCGTGAGGTCGACGCCCGCCGGGGCGACGACCGTGTCGCTCGAGAGAGCGGAGAAGCTACCCGCGACCACCTTCGGCAGGATCGTGTTGGCGACCGTCGCACTGAGCGGAGCCGGGAGGATGTTGTAGTTCCCCTTGATCGCCGCGGAGATCCCGGCGTAGTCGAATCCGCTTCCCGGAGCGCAGCCCTCGAAGCCGGCGGCGAAGTTGCCGTGCTTCTGGAAGACCGCGATGCTCTCCAAGTTGATGCCGTCCGGCATGTCGGTCCCGATGATGTCGAACTTCACGAGGCCGGTGTTCGCGCGAGCCGTTCCGAGCGCCGCGTCGATCGACGCGAGGTCGAGCGTCGCGATCGGGGCGACGTTCTCGGAGCCCAGGCCGCAGATCGGGAAGCCGCCGTGCCCGAGCAGGATCAGCGCGTAGTGGGGCGCCGGAGCGATCCGGATCGCGAACTCGACGAAGTTCTCGAACTCCGCCGGGTCGACCATGTTCTGCGAGCCGCGCACGTCGTCGGTGACGACCGCCGTGCTCCCGCCGAGAGGCGTGAAGACGTGGATCCGGTTCGTCGTGGCGAAGGGAGGCAGGACGACGTTCGTCCCCGAGATCGCCGCCTCGTAGACGGTGAGAGGGCTCGTCGCCACGCCGCCCACGAGCTGAGTATTGACCACGTTGCCGCTCTCGTTGCGGCCGACGCCGTAGACGATGACGGTCCAGCCCGGCGGGATCGTCGGGGGCGTGATGACGTTCCCCGTGTTCGGGTCGTCGGTGCCGTGGCATCCCGACGCGACGGCTGCGGCGGTCCCGAGGGTGAAGAGCAGCGCGATCAAACGCGAGCCCGTGAGCATCCATGCAGCTGCGGAAAGTGCGCGACGCATGCTTTGACCTCCCCCGTAGACCTGGCGCTGACCCACCCGAGGGGAGCAATATTAACTTCTCGTTCCTCCCCGCACAAAGGCTATGACTTGGCGGTGACAATTGCCCTTCTGGTGGTCGTTTCCCATACGGAGGAGATGCACTACCAGTTCCTTTGCTGGGTCGTTGCCCCTCCTCGTCTCCCGGCTACGATCACCGCCGGAGTTTCGGCAGAGAATCGACGCTCCGGCGAACCGGGGGCGGTGCCCCGAAGCGCTTACGGCCGTTCGCCAGCTTTTCAGCAGAACCGCGACTTCTACGTCGAAGAGCCACAGGAAGGTAAGACAGCGTGAGGCAGGCGGTCCGGCTCGCCCGCATGGAGATCTTCGACACCCGGCTCCCGCTCGCCTTCCCCTTCGAGACGAGCTTCGGCCGCGTCGATCACCGGGAGCCCCTGATCGTCCGGCTCGAGGATCGGGACGGGGCCTTCGGCTTCGGGGAAGCGCCCGTCGCGTTGCGGCCGCACTTCAACGCCGAGACGAACGTCACGGCGTGGCACGTCCTCTCCGAGTTCGCGGCTCCCCTCCTCCGCTCGAAGGAGCTCTCCGAACCGGCCGAGGTCGCGCGAGCGCTCGCTCCGATCCGAGGGCACCACATGGCGAAGGCCGCCGTCGAATTCGCTCTCGCGGACCTGATCGCGCGGCGACGAGGAGTGCCGATCGCTCGCGTCTTCGGAGCCGAGCCGCGTCCGATCGAGGTCGGCGTCTCTCTCGGCATCGAGTCGCGCGTGGAAGCTCTCGTGGAGCGCGTGGCGGCCCACGTCTCCCGGGGCTACCGGCGGGTCAAGCTCAAGATCGCTCCCGGGTGGGACGTGGCGCCCACGGCCGCCGTGAGGGCGGCCTTTCCCGATCTCCGGCTCATGGTGGACGCGAACGGGGCTTACTCTCCCGATCACGCGAAGGTCCTGGCCGAGCTCGATTGGTTCGGCTTGCTCCTCCTCGAGCAGCATCTCGACCCCGAGGACCTCGTCTTCCACCGTGACCTCGCGCGAACGGTGAAGACGAAGATCGCGCTCGATGAGAGCACGGCGACGCTCGGAGCCGTGCGCGCCGCTCTCGAGCTCGAGGCGTGCTCGATCGTGAACGTGAAGCCCGCTCGCCTCGGAGGGCCGACCGCGGCCAGGCTCGCGCTCGAAGCGACCGTCGCTCGCGGGAAGGGGGCCTTCCTGGGAGGGATGCTCGAGAGCGGGATCGGGCGCGCGGCGAACCTCGCCCTCGCGGCCCTCCCGGGCTTCACGATCGAGCCCGATCTCTCCGCGAGCGACCGTTACTACGAGGAAGACCTCGTCGACCCGCCCTTCCGGCTCGACCCGGAGACGGGCTGCGTCTCCCCCGCTCCCGGCCCCGGTCTCGGAGCGCGCGTGCAAGAAGACGTCCTCGCGCGGCGATCCGTGAGGAGGCAGAGCTTCTCTCTCGGATCTCCTTGACCTGCGGGGGAGCACTCGGCATAACGCGTCCCGGGAGCGCGGCGTCCCGCACCTCGCTTCCGCCGAGACGCGACGAGGCCAAGGCGCGGCCGGCACCCGTTTCTCCCCCTGATTCGCAGTCCGTGGCGCGTCGCTGCGTCACTTCCGTGCATGGGACACCCGAGGAGGGTTCGATGTTCGATCGACTGAAGGCAAGGACGCTCGCCGTGCTCGGCCTGTTCGGCCTCGCCGTCGCGCTCGGCAGCGCGCGCGCCGAAGACCAGGAGAAACCCGGCGCGAAGACGTCGAGCTGCGCTTACTGCACGGAAGCGCCCGCGATCGTCGCCGCGATCTCGAGCGCGTTCTGCGCCGAGCCCACGTGCAAGCACAAGGGAGCGAACTGCGAGACCTGCAAGGGCCTCCTGAGACGCGCGGTAGACTGTGCCGCCTGCAAGAAGTCCACGACGGCCTGCAAGGAATGCGCGAAGGCCGCCGAGGCCGCCGCGGCGAGCCTCAAGGACCCGAGCTGTCGCTCCTGCATCGCGAAGGCCCTCCTCCGGCCGCGGCTCTTCTGCAGCGACGCCTGCAAGGAGGCAGGCGAGAAATGCACGGAGCCGAAGGGGGGCGGCGCGAAGTGCCACGAATGGCGCGCTCGGCTCGACACCGTGGAGTGTACGAAGTGCAACCAGGGCGATCTGAAGTGGGTGGTGGGCGGCAAGTGCTCGACTCCGAACGCCGTCAAGGCGCACGGCCTGATGAACTGCCTGGCCGTGGACTGGAATTGCCCGCGCTGCAAGAAGGAGCAGCACGACCTCCGGTGGGGCATCTGCCCTGCCTGCGCCGGCGAGCTCGGCATCTGCATCGTCTGCCAGAAGAAGATCGCGAAGTAGCCCCGAGCCCGTGAGCGAGTGATCGTCCTCGAAGTCCTCCTCCACACGGTCGCGAAGCGGCCTTACGTCTTCGCGTTCCTGCTCGCCTTCCTGGGAGTCGCCTGGCCGACGCTCGGGCGGGCGAGGACGCTCCTCTTCCTGGTCGTGGGCTACATGGTCGCCTTCCTCTCGGAGCTCTCGTCGATACGGAACGGCTTTCCTTACGGCGTCTACTGGTACGAGTACTCCGCGCTCGACCCGCTCGAGCTCGTCGTGGGAGGTCGCCCACCCGAGGGAGCGCCCTTGCACGCGGCGGCGGGAGTGCCGTTCTTCGACTCGCTCTCGTACGCCTTCATGGCTTACGCGAGCTACGCGCTCGCCCTCCTCCTGACGCAGCCGCTCCACGTGCGGGCCAAGTGGGACCTCCAGCTCGCCGACACTCCGCTCACGCGAGCGCGCGCGACGACCTGGCTCACGGGAGCGTTCCTCATGGGGCTCCTCGACGTGATCGTGGACCCCGTCGCCTTCCGGGGAGACCGCTGGTTCCTGGGGAAGATCTACGGCTACGCCGAGGACGGCGCTTACTTCCACGTCCCTCTCTCGAACTTCCTCGGGTGGTGGCTCGTCTCGCTCGTGACCTTCTTCATCGTCGCGAAGCTCGACGCTCGGTTCGTCTCGCCCGACCCCGCGCGCTCGAACCGTGGCACGCGCCGCGTGCCCCTGCGAGCGCTCCTGGGAGCGGGGATCTGGTTCGGCTGTGCGGCCTTCAACATCGCGATCGCCTTCTCGATCGACGACGCGCCGCTCGGGTTCGCGGGGACCTACGTCGCGGCTCCCGTCCTCTTCCTCGCGGTCGCGCGCTCTCTCGGCGCGGGCGGCCGGGCCTCGCGCGAGCAGATCGAGGCCCACGCGCTCG